>NZ_AFGF01000279.1 GCF_000219125.1 Acetonema longum DSM 6540 | reverse complement strand
AAAAAAAGCCGTGAGAACAAGGGCTTCCGTTATTGTTTCCCGTGGCAAGGCGATGAGCGGAGCGGCAGGCCGGGCGGAGGGAAGACAGGCGGCAGCCTGGCTGGGGCCGCGCGGACTGATGCGGAGCCGGGCTTGGGGTGTGCTGAGGCTGTCGGCAACTCCGTCCCCTTGGCAACCCGTGTCTTAACAAACAACAGGGCAACGAACTTATTTTGTCCGGTGCCCTGTTGTTTGGCTTTTCATTCTTCATACGAGTTTAGTTTAGAAAGTGTTGGAACCGTGTTATGTTGGGCAATCATCAGGCTGCCATTGCCGGCTTGGAGGGTGGTGGCCAGATGGTGGGAGCAAAATCTCCGCCCTTACGCTTCCTTCCTACTTGCGTAATAGATAGACTTCAATATCTTCTAATGCATCTTGTGCTCGACCTGAGACTTCTGGGTCTTTTAATAATTCATCCAAAAGTGGACGGACAGATTGCATATCGAGAATACCATGAATCCGTGCTAAGTGACCAATACATGTTGCCGCCAATCCCCGAATCTCTGATTGGGGATGTTTGCCAAAATGTAAGCATTGCGCTTGAACCCATCTCCAATCAGGATCATGATAAGTGAGCCTAATGAGTGCATCACAAATTTCTTTGATGTTTTCCGAAGAAAAAGCAGCTTCTGCTTCTTCACGGGTTATTGGTAAGACGTTTTTGTAGTACATCATGGTCCCCCTAATATGCGTCCTCGCGAGTCCACCATTCCTGCTTGCTGAAGAACGCGTTGCATCTCTGAAGTTAGTTCATTCCAAGTCCTTACATGCCCATGGAAGACTCCTTCTGTAGTTTGGTCAAAAACGTTGAACTGTCCTGTTTCATAATCAATTCCCACTCGGCGAGGCGAGGTTGATTTTACTTGTAGTGATGAATCTAGCGCTTCTTGTCCATTCCGTGGAGCAGCGCTAATGGAACCCCTCGCTGTAGGGCCATGCTTGGGTGATCCCTCATACACCAGTCGTTTGGCACTTCCAACACTACCACCGGTTCCCGGCCCCTCCGCAAAGAAGCAGTACGAGTTAAGTTATATAAACCTTCTTCCTTGCTGGAAAAAAAGACAGGAGCAAACAAGCTATTGGCTATTTCCATTTTATCACGAGTTGTTACAGAACAAAATAGACTGCCTAATCCGTCTCATAAGGCCGATACTCAGACTTCGCTTTCATCATCCCGTAAATAATCCTGACCGCTCGCCGCATAATGCAGACTAAAGCCTGGGGCTTGGTCTTTCCCTCCCTGATTCTGCGGAGGAAATAGTCATGAAACACCGGGTGTCTCGGCTTGCCTCCTTTGGAGACCTGGACAAGCTGGACAGCGAGAAAGTAGAAGATACCATGCAATACCCGGTTTCCCTGCCGGCTGCGCTGCTCTTTGCCTTTGCCCGCAGAACTGAACAAAACGGGCGCAATTCCGGTAAAACGGGCCAACTTATCCGAATTGGGAAAGCGGTTAATGTCGCCGATCTCAGAAATGATGTGACTGGCGGTATTCAAGTTAATTCCTGGAACAGTATCCAGTTTGTAGCCGGTCAAGGGCAGAAGGGTTTTTAACTCCCCATCGATTCCCTCAATGGCCTGCTGCTTGTAGCGAAGCTCCTGGATGATACTTTTGACAATAAAGTCCCGTTCAGCCTGAAACTCCCGGTGAGTATCGCCATCGGCTGCCACCAGGTCAAGAATCGTCTGCGCTTTTT
>NZ_AFGF01000278.1 GCF_000219125.1 Acetonema longum DSM 6540 | reverse complement strand
GCATGTAGGCAGGCTGACAAGCCTGACCCTATGCCGGAGGGGGTGGTCATGTTTACAGGTTCTGCCGTAGGCAGAACAGAGGAAAATTGAAAAGGTCGCCATGACCTGCCAGTGGTGGAACACTGGCAGGCTCATGCAGGTAACTGGAGTACCTACACGTGCAGCGTTTTGCTGCCACAGCAACCTTATGAATATACTACTTGATTTTGCAGATTGTTACAACCCTTTCCCCTGTGTAGGATACCTCGCTTTTTCGGTTTTCCTCTCAACACACAGTGTGAGAGGAGCGCTTCCCATGGTCAGGATTCTTATCGTTTCCGGCGTATGGAGCCACAGGAACGCAGCAGGCCACTATGTGGAAGTCCCGGCCCTGCGCCTGCAGGGCAAATGGCTGGCCCAATTGGGTTTCCGGGTGGGCAGTCAGGTTCAAGTGTATGAAAACCCCGGAGAAATTACAATACGACTTTCAAAGGAGGATGTTTCGTATGGCAAAGACCCCATTTAACACGAGTTTGGACACGGATTTATTGACTCAGGCGCGCGAGTTGGCAAAGGTTCAAGGCTTCAAAAGCGCCACGGCGATCATTGAGGAAGCGCTACGCCTCTATTTCGCCAATTATCAGGCCGAGGTCTGGGAAAAACCATTGCCGGACGGGACGTTGCAAAAGTTGACGGTTCGCCCGGATAAGGTTTTGTTGGAGAGTATCCGGACAAGAAAGGTGGCAACAAAATTTGACCGTCAATATGTTACGGAGGAAGCCTTGGAGGCCAGAGGATGGGCGCGGGTATGGAAGATGCGGCGCATTCCTGCCCCTTTGCATGTGGTTGCTTCTCAGGGCTGACGGACGAACTCTTTCCGGTGGGCCGGGTATCCGGCCCACCGGGGTTCCCCCTTCGTTTCCCCTGGAAAAGGCGAGGAGCTCCGCAGCAGGCCGGGCGGCATACCCAAAGACAGGCGGCAGCCTGGCTGGAGGCCGCGCGGCCTGCTGCGGAGCGGGTAGCCTTCGAACCAGTAACTCTAGTTCAGCGGAGAAAAGGGTTTACCCCTCTTGCCTGGCGGCAGGCAGGAAAGGTAAGGACTTTTCGCGTTGAGTCCTTAAAAATCTGTCACAGTAAAACATGGATAGGTTGTCGGCCCCTTGCGAGCCT
>NZ_AFGF01000277.1 GCF_000219125.1 Acetonema longum DSM 6540 | reverse complement strand
CCGATGAACGAAATCACAATCGCAATCACAGCCGCGCCGCCGATAACCCAGACGCTGAATACCTTAGTAATAGCCATGACACCGATGTTTTCGCCATAAGTCGTATTCGGGGTAGCTCCGGCAAAACCGGAAAGCACATTCGAGATGCCATCCCCCAGCAGGGAACGGTCCAGCCCCGGGTCTTTCAACAAATTGCGCTCCACCACATTACCGGTAACCACCAAATGGCCAATATGTTCGGCCAGCAACACCAGCATAGCCGGCATAATCATCAGGATGGCGTTCAGATTAAAGACTGGAGCATACAAAGTAGGCACTTCAAACCAAGGGGCAGCCGCTACGGCGCTAAGATCCACAATGCCCATCCACAAAGACAGAATGTAGCCGGACACAACACCGATCAGGACCGGAATGGCGGCCAGAAATCCCCGCAGCAGCACCGAGCCCAGAACGGTAACGGCCAGAGTGAACATCGATACTGTTACGGCCTGACCGTAGGTGATGCCAAACTGTTCAAACTGCTTTCCTGTCAGCCCAGCCATGTCGGTAGCTGCCGGCGCCAG
>NZ_AFGF01000276.1 GCF_000219125.1 Acetonema longum DSM 6540 | reverse complement strand
TCCGAATGGGGCAACCCGGCAGTGGTCATGCACTGTCACCCATGCTACAAAGCATGAGGAGGGAACCTGGGGAACTGAAACATCTAAGTACCCGGAGGAAAAGTAATCAAACGAGATTCCCGAAGTAGCGGCGAGCGAACCGGGAAGAGCCCAAACCGGAAGAGGCAACTTTTCCGGGGTTGAGGACCAACAAGCGTCTGGCCAGGCCTAATCGAACTGTCTGGAAAGGCAGGCCGCAGAAGGTAACAGCCCTGTACATGAAAGGCAGAGCCAGATCGTTGGAATCCAGAGTACCACGGGACACGAGGAACCCTGTGGGAAGCAGGGGGGACCACCCTCCAAGGCAAAATACTCCTTGGCGACCGATAGCGCATAGTACCGTGAGGGAAAGGTGAAAAGCACCCCGGAAGGGGAGTGAAATAGAACCTGAAACCGTATGTCTACAAGCAGTCGAAGCACTTTACATGTGCGACGGCGTGCCTATTGAAGAATGAACCGGCGAGTTACAGGCACTAGCGAGGTTAAGCGGAAAACGCGGAGCCGAAGCGAAAGCGAGTCTTAAGAGGGCGGCGAGTTAGTGTTTGTAGACCCGAAACTGCAGTGATCTATCCATGGCCAGGGTGAAGCACAGGTAAAATTGTGTGGAGGCCCGAACTCGTGAGCGTTGAAAAGCTTTGGGATGAGTTGTGGATAGGGGTGAAATGCCAATCGAACGCAGAGATAGCTGGTTCTCCCCGAAATAGCTTTAGGGCTAGCCTCAAGTGATGATTTACGACGGTAGAGCTCTGATCGGGCTAGGGGCCTTCTAGGTTACCGAACCCTGTCAAACTGCGAATGGAGTAAGTTTAACTTGGGAGTCAGACTGCGAGTGCTAAGATCCGTAGTCAAGAGGGAAACAGCCCAGACCATCAGCTAAGGTCCCCAATGCCGTACTAAGTGGCAAAGGATGTGGCGATACAAAAACAACCAGGATGTTGGCTTAGAAGCAGCCACCATTTAAAGAGTGCGTAATAGCTCACTGGTCGAGTGTCGCTGCGCCGAAAATGTCCGGGGCTAAAGTACGGAACCGAAGCTATGGATTGGCGATGCATTCCATACTATTCTACAGGCGAAAAAAGTAGCTAGACATTTATTACGACAAGCGTCCATAAAAACAAAATCCGGCTTGTCGTTAAATCCTATAGCTAAAGAACATCCTGTAGGTTGGTATGGAGTGCATCGCCAGTGGTAGGGGAGCGTTCGTAATGCACAGAAGGTATACCGTAAGGAGTGCTGGAGCGTTACGAAGTGAGAATGCCGGTATGAGTAGCGAAAAGACAGGTGAGAATCCTGTCCACCGAAAGCCTAAGGATTCCTGAGCAAGGATCGTCCTCTCAGGGTCAGTCGGGACCTAAGCCGAGGCGGAAATGCGTAGGCGATGGACAACAGGTTGATATTCCTGTACCACCGGTCATCGTTTGAGTGATGGAGTGACACAGAAGGGTAGACAATCGCGAGGATGGAAATTCGCGTTTAAACTGGTAGGGTGACTGACAGGCAAATCCGTCAGTCGAGAACCTGAGAAGTGATGAGGAGCTGATCGAAAGATCGGTGAACTTGTTGATCCCCCACTGTCAAGAAAAGCTTCTAGCGAGATGAGTGGTGCCCGTACCGCAAACCGACACAGGTAGGCGGGGAGAGAATCCTAAGGTGCGCGGGAAAACCCTCGTTAAGGAACTCGGCAAAATGTCCCCGTAACTTCGGGAAAAGGGGAGCCGTTTTGAGTGTAGGTTAGAAACGACCGAAGCTTGAAGTGGTTGCAAAAGAGAGGCCCAAGCGACTGTTTACCACAAACACAAGTGCCTGCTAAAGCGAAAGCTGACGTATAGGTGCTGACACCTGCCCGGTGCTGGAAGGTTAAGGGGAAGAGTCAGGCGCAAGCCGAAGCCCAGAACCGAAGCCCCAGTAAACGGCGGCCGTAACTATAACGGTCCTAAGGTAGCGAAATTCCTTGTCGGGTAAGTTCCGACCCGCACGAAAGGTGTAACGACTTGGGCACTGTCTCAACGAGGGACCCGGTGAAATTGAAATCCCTGTGAAGATGCAGGGTACCCGCGACTGGACAGAAAGACCCCATGGAGCTTTACTGTAACCTGACATTGGATTTTGGTCAATCATGTACAGGATAGGTGGGAGACGGAGAAGGCGGTACGCTAGTATCGTTGGAGTCGTTGTTGGGATACCACCCTTGATTGACTGAAATTCTAACTCAAGTAGTAACGATACTGAGGACCGTGTCAGGCGGGCAGTTTGACTGGGGCGGTCGCCTCCGAAAGTGTAACGGAGGCGCCCAAAGGTTCCCTCAGCGCGGATGGAAATCGCGCGAAGAGTGTAAAGGCAGAAGGGAGCTTGACTGCAAGACAAACACGTCGAGCAGGGACGAAAGTCGGGCTTAGTGATCCGGTGGCGCCGAGTGGAAGGGCCATCGCTCAACGGATAAAAGCTACCCTGGGGATAACAGGCTAATCTCGCCCAAGAGTCCATATCGACGGCGAGGTTTGGCACCTCGATGTCGGCTCATCACATCCTGGGGCTGAAGTAGGTCCCAAGGGTTGGGCTGTTCGCCCATTAAAGTGGTACGTGAGCTGGGTTCAGAACGTCGTGAGACAGTTCGGTCCCTATCCATCGCGGGCGTAAGAGACTTGAAGGGAGCTGCTCCTAGTACGAGAGGACCGGAGTGGACGGACCAATGGTGTACCAGTTATCCCGCCAGGGGTACAGCTGGGTAGCTACGTCCGGAACGGATAAACGCTGAAAGCATCTAAGCGTGAAACCAGCCTTAAGATGAGGTCTCTCATTCTTCGGAAGTAAGACCCCTTATAGATGATAAGGTTGATAGGCCAGGTGTGGAAGCCCTGCAAGGGGTGCAGCTGACTGGTACTAATCGGTCGAGGACTTGACTTCGACGAG
>NZ_AFGF01000275.1 GCF_000219125.1 Acetonema longum DSM 6540 | reverse complement strand
TTATTTCAAAAGCATCATAAAACCTATTATGATTAGTATCATTCCAAATACCCTTGCAATATAGATTTCCAGCTGACTTAACTTTCTAATTTTATCGAATAATTCCCATGTCTTAAATTCTCTAACATACTATGGAAAAATATCTTCCCTACCCCAACAATAATGACTAGCATTCCTTTCCAATAACTATCCAAACATAACTCACCGACCAATCTTGTCTTTCATAATAACAACCGTATCCAAAAGATAATCATGTAATCCCTGGTTTTTTTGAGTAAAAAAAATCAACAAGTATCCAGGGATTATAAAAATAAATACAAACTCTAAAATAGTTCTAATTATTACTCTTCGAATGCCTAATCTATATCCGTTTGTATCAGTTACTCTTATTTTTGTCAATTGCCTTCCTATGGTTCCTCGTTGCGTTGGTAGCTCACTGATAACAAAATAGATGA
>NZ_AFGF01000274.1 GCF_000219125.1 Acetonema longum DSM 6540 | reverse complement strand
AGTACGCCCAAGAAAGCAGAAGGCGGCAAGGGCAAGGGAAGCCGGAGACATTCGATTTCTTAGGATTTACGCATTACTGTTCCAAGAGCCAAAAAGGCTATTTCCGAGTCAAGCGAAAGACGTCTAAGAAGAAAATGAGACTGCGGCTGGCGGAGATGAATGTATGGATTAAAGAAAATCGCCACCTGCCAATCAGTACGATGTTCGCGACGCTAAACTTGAAATTGCAAGGTCATTACCAGTACTATGGCATCACCGACAATAGTCCGAGCATCCACATTTACTACTTTAGG
>NZ_AFGF01000273.1 GCF_000219125.1 Acetonema longum DSM 6540 | reverse complement strand
AGTTTCAATATTTTTTTCAAAACTACCGCCTATGACTGTACATAGGATAAATATCTTGCAAATCTTATAAGCATAAATCGGCAGGTTATGCTTTTCCCTGTCCTGTACTGCAATGACTAAGTCCGCTGTAACATCTAATCCTGATTCTTCTTTTACTTCTTTTATAGTATTTTCTTTTACTGATACATCGACATCAACCCATCCTCCCGGCAATGACCATGTATCATTATTTTCTCTTACAAGTAAAATTTTATCTTCTTTAAAAATGGCAGCACGACTATCTAATTTAGGTGTTTGATAGCCCACCTCATTACAGAATAAATTTTTTATCTTATCAGTAGGTATATCTGATTTATAACTAAGTATTTCTGCTGTAATTTCTCTTATTCTTTCATAACGCTCTATATCAAAATTGTCCTTTGCATAAAACAATCCTGCTTGTGCTATACTCTGTAATTCAACGGCCCATTGCAACCAT
>NZ_AFGF01000272.1 GCF_000219125.1 Acetonema longum DSM 6540 | reverse complement strand
ATGGATGGGTTACAGTAAGTTGGACAGAAAAAATAAGGGCATGTAGAATAAAGATATTAAGCATAAAGGAGCGGATCTCTACAGTGTCCAACCAAGGCCGACGTACATTTACCCCGGAATTCAAAAAGCAAATGGCGCAGCTCTATGAAAATGGGAAGTCAAGAGCAGCGATTGCGGCGGAATATGACCTGACTCCATCGGCTTTAGACCGTTGGATCAAACAAGCCAAGACCAGCGGCTCCTTTAGAGAGAAGGATAATCGCTCAGCGGAAGAAAATGAACTCATCGCCTTGCGTAAAGAGCTTCAACAGCTCAAGATGGAGAACGATATCCTAAAGCAAGCCGCGCTGATCATGGGACGAAAGTAGCTATCATCAAAAACAACTGTGATAAATACTCGGTATCAGCAATGTGCGACGTCCTGCAAATCGCCAGAAGCACCTTCTACTATGAAGCGAAAGAACCGACCAAACAAGAAGGACTCACAGCAGCGATTGTCAAGATTTTTCACCAGAATCGTAAAGCCTACGGTACCCGAAAGATCAAGGTCAAACTCTGGGAGCAAGGATTTATCGCATCCAGGCGGCGCATTGGGCGCATCATGAAGGAGCAAGGACTAGTCTCTACCTATACCATCGCTCAGTATAAGCCCCATAAGACGACCTGTAACGAGGCAAAGACAGCCAATGTTCTTGATCGCAAGTTTGAACAGACACAAGCAAAACGCTTTGTTGTCAGTGATCTGACCTATGTGAAGGTCCAAAACAAATGGCACTACATTTGCTTACTGGTTGACCTGTTCAATCGAGAAATCATTGGTTATAGTGCAGGCCCCAACAAGGATGCTACCTTGGTTGCC
>NZ_AFGF01000271.1 GCF_000219125.1 Acetonema longum DSM 6540 | reverse complement strand
ACGATGCGTTGAGAGTAGTGACCTGTGGATTCTAAGGCGATGAGCGGATCACTCTGAAATGTATGGCCCACTTTTTTTATTTTGTCCACAGCCGAAAGAAGACCTTGTTTGGTGTTGTACTCCTTAAAAGGCTTTTCGTAGGGACTGCCGTTTGGCGAAAGGGCTGCATACACGCAGAATTCTTTAGCGACATCGATGCCAATCACCGGTCGATTCAACAAGAGATAGGCCCCCCATACAGATAGGATTCGAAGGATTATCCATTCCATCGTCAAAGATTACAGCCTTGCACGTGAAGCGGGAATAGAGCTCCCAACCAGCTGAAACGTAAATGCTTTGGGAATGGATGAATCGTCAATGACTTGGGTATAGATCAACATCTTCCCTGGGACGGGGA
>NZ_AFGF01000270.1 GCF_000219125.1 Acetonema longum DSM 6540 | reverse complement strand
CTGAAGAATTCAAGTGACTTTTCGGCTTATGGGAAAACATCTACTACTACCTATCTCCCAAAAAGTCACAAATTCTGATAGCGCGACGAGGACGCGCGCGCAGACAGTACGTTCGAGAGGGTACGGCAAGCGCGCGCCCGCAGGAGCAACGAAGCAGATGGGCCTTTTTCAACGGTCCCCTAGCAGATGCGTCCGCCTCTCGACCCATGTTCGCGCACATGAACCCAGCTGCTGTATCGCGGATCCTGGGGATTTTCTTCTATCGCCGCCTTTTCCTCAAGATAGAGTTGAGTCTTGTCTGTGCTGTTATATAAAAGTCTGTCCTTCCCGATCGGACATACCTTGATGCAAATGCCGCAGGGAAAGCGGCGTTCATCCCGTATTTGGGCATGATGCTTGGCGCAGGCTACTTTATCCATAGCGGAAATCACCTGGCCCTCACGGGGGGTAAACGCCTGACTGGGACAGACCTTCTGACAATCCCGGCATTGGGTGCAAAGCTCCCTGGTCAGGATAGGGCCGCCCTCCAGCGCCAGACTGGTAAATACCGAAGCATAACGGACTCTCGGCCCGTATTGTTCCGTCAACAAAGTATGATTAAAGCCGATTGTTCCCAATCCGGCATATTTGCCGGCAAATACATGGCTGAAAGATGCCTTGGGCTTTTCAATCAATATTTTGATGTCGCCGTAGCCGTCACGGGGGAAGAACATGGACCCATGCCCCCGGTCATTTAAGTGAACGGCCAGACGGTAGGCTATTTGGTCAAGCAGAATATTGGCAGTGTTGTATTGTTCCACATAGTTGATTGAAGGGGTAGTCTCCAATATCGGCAGCAGAACCGGCACGCCGATCACGATGACCGTCTTTGCCTCAGGCCAGATGTTATGAGGGCGATAGGGAATCTCCACTTCGTTGAACTCATCCCAGCGGGTGACAGGGGCAAACCCGATCAAAGACGCCCCCAGATTTCGCGCAAATTGCGTCAGCTCTTGTTTAATCTCAGTGTCCATTTTTTATTTCATCTCTCCTCGCCGTTAGCGTGGTTTTGGGGATACCATATTGACATGCCGGTCAAACCGGAAAATAAAAAAGGCTAAAGACGTTCACTCGTCTTTAGCCTTCAGTTGCCTGATCAGCCGCATCAATTGCCTGTATCCCGTATTAATCTTTATATATTTGTACCATAGACCATGGTTGCTGTCAAGCCTTGCCTTATCCCGTCAATTATGTTTAACGGCCCCGCCGTGACGGGGCCGTTCCCGATAGCAAAATTTAATGCAACACTTCAAATATAACGATGAATACGACCAGTAAGGCAACGCCCAAGCCGAATGAATAACCGCAAAGTTTTTTTTCAATCGGCTGGAGATCAAACCATTCTTGCTCCGGTATCGCCTCTTCCCGTGCAGCCGGTCGGATCGGAGCCGAAACGCCCGTGTTGGCCATTATATTTTCCCCCTTGTCATGTATTGCAGAACTGAACCGCTTAACCGCCAATTACAGGCGGCTTGATACCATGATAGAACAGCCAGGAAATAAACAAACCTACCCAGAGAATAAAACCAAACAAAGCAACGACATACACGCCGATAATGCGGCCCAGGCCCGCATCCCACAGTTTGCGCACATTGGTGATCAATCCTATGGAAAAGAAGCATAAGCCGAAGAATATTCCCCGCAGCAGATTTGCCTGGTTAGCGCCGGCCTCAGCCGCCTTTACAACCGGCGGATTGTATATGCCGATGAGGAACAAGACCAGGGCAGTAGCGATAAAGCCAAGGACAAATTTGGGGAAACGGTCCCAAATTTCCCGTTTGGATATCTTAGCCGTTTCGCCTTTCGCTTCTCCCGGTTTTCCGTTAAGTCGGTATACCGACCAGATCACAGCCAGAAGAAAGGCCCATACGCCAATGAACACATCGATAAACAATTTGGTAGTGGTAGTGGCCATTAAAATCCAGCCTTCCTGGTAGTGGATGCCTTGCAAGGCCAGTGCCTTGCCTCGAATTAAGGCATCGGTAATAGCTCCGCTGGCAACCGCGCCGCCGTCGCTTTTAACGGCCAGCCCCATCCAGGCGCCGGCGACCATCGGCTCGTTGACTAAAAAAGCGGTGGCCAGCCAAGGCAGGAACAATATCTCAATCGCGACAAAGACGATAATGACCGACGCCAGGATGGCGGGCACAATGGGACGGGCCCGAATGGCGCCGCCGGTGGCAATAGCCGCAGCTACACCGCATATGGATATACCGGAGGCCAGGGGGGCCGCCCACTCGGGGGTGAATTTAAAGTAACGGCGGGAGATAAAATACACCACCGGCCAATAAATCAAATAGGCCTCCAGCACGGCGCAAAGCCCCCTGAAAATCACTGTACCGGCCAGGCCAAGCGCACTTACCGTCTTGATGCCAATCGCCATCCCTAATATAACAATCCCTGTTTTGATATACCATTCTGGCCTGGCAGCATCCACTAAAAATGCAGCGGCGCGAGGGAAAAAATTGCTAAGAATCAGACCGATGATCAAGGCGAAAACAAAGCCCAACTCGCCAAGACTTAAAGACCAGGGTATTTTGAAACTCGCCGCTTTGTCGGGAGTGGCCGCCAGATAGGCATAGTTGCCCAGAATCGTGGAAATAGCGGTAATCCAATAAATAATCGTAAAGCCGGTCACAAACCGTACCGGTTTGCTGCCCATGATAACAGCGCCTAATGTAGTAATGACCAGCACAAAAAGGTAGGTAACGATGGCGGAACCCCAGCCGCCCAGAGCGGAATAAGCTTGGGAATTGGGGCTAAACACTTTGGCAGTGTCTATCCAGACGTTATAACTCACTACCCAGCCTAACCAATCACTGCCCCAAATACGGCCGGCGCCAAGAACGACGATGAGCAAACCAAGCCATACCGCCCACCAGTCTTCACTTTTGAGTACGGTTTTCTGGTCATAGATTGATGGATTTTCAATACTCATCAAACTTCACCTTGCCTTTCTTAGCTTAACTATGCTGGAACTCCTGTTTATTATCGTCCTTACCACCCCCTTACTCTGTTGCCGGCTAAAAAGAAAAAGGCCAAAGAATGCTCTACAACATTCTTTGGCCTTTAGCCTTCTAATCAGCCATTTGATTCAATTATCTTATCCCGCAAGAGCGGTCTCCAGATCTGTTTTCAGATCCTCCACATCTTCCAGGCCCACCGACAGCCGCAGCAAGTTATCCGGGGTGCGGCTGTCAGGTCCTTCGATCGATTTCCGGTGTTCAATCAGACTCTCCACACCGCCCAGGCTGGTCGCCGGCGTAATGATTTTCACCTTGCCGGTTACGGCCAGGGCCGCTTCCCGGCCTCCGCGCACCTGAAACGACAGCATGGCGCCGAAGCCGTCCATTTGACGGGCAGCAACAGCATGGCCCTCATGACTGGCCAACCCGGGGTAATAGACCTTTTCCACCTGAGGCTTACTTTCCAGAAAGGCGGCAATTTGGGCGGCAATCCGGGTTTGCGCTTTCATCCGGCAGGGCAGGGTCTGAATCCCCCTGGATATCAGCCAACAGTCAAAAGGCGCCGGCACCGCACCGCCAATCCGCTGGATCATTCTGATCCGGGCAAAGAATTCGTCGTCATCCTTGCTGACCAGAGCTCCCCCCAGAACATCACTGTGGCCGCCGTGGTACTTGGTCGTGGACTGGATGACCAGGTCGGCGCCCAGTTCCAGCGGGCGCTGCAGGATCGGCGTGGCCCAGGTATTGTCACAGACGCATTTTGCCCCGGCAGCGCGGGCAATACCGGCAATGGCCCTGATGTCGGTAATTTTCAAGGTGGGATTGGAGGGAGTTTCGATATACACCAGCCTGGTGTTGGGCCGGACTGCCTGCTGCACCAATTCCGGGACCCTGGTATCCACAAAGGTAGCCTGAAGCCCCCATGGACCGTAAATATCCTTTATAATATGTACCGTGCCGTGATATAGTTCATCCGACACGACAATATGATCGCCGCCGGACAGCCCCTGCAGCAGGGCGTTAATAGCGGCCAGGCCGGATGAAAAAGCGGCGGCGGCCTTTCCTCCTTCCAGACTGCATAGGGATTGTTCCAGCGCCATCCGGTTCGGATTGTCCAGACGGGTATAAACATAACCGCGCGGATAGCCGCCGTCAGGGTCACGTTCAAATGTTGTCGACAAATAAAGCGGCAGTGCTACCGCGCCGGTCAGTGAATCGACATCGTGTCCAACATGGATGGCCTTGGTTGAAAGTTTCATGGCAGTTATCTCCTTCATGGCTTGCAAGATGACAGCGACGGGATAGCCTGTCAGGTCCGGTTATCCTGTCTAAACTGCCGCATCAACTGAAATATTTACCGTATTGCAATTAAAGCCTGTTCCAGATCATCAATCAAATCGGCCGGGTCCTCCAGGCCCAACGACAAACGGATCAATTCATCCGGCGCGCCGGCGCCGGCTCTTTGCTCAGTCGTCAATTGGGAATGGGTGGTGCTGGCGGGATGAATGACCAGGGACTTGGCGTCGCCTACATTGGCTAAAAGTGAAAATAGCTTGAGGGAATCAATGAACTTTCTGCCGGCTTTCAATCCGCCTTTAATACCGAAGGTCAAAATAGCACCGGCTCCTTTAGGCAGATACTTTTTAGCCAGAGCATGATCAGGGTGACTGGCCAGGCCCGGATAGCTGACCCAGGTGACCTGAGGGTGAGATTCCAGGTATCCGGCAATGGCCAGGACATTGTCACTATGGCGCTGCAGCCTGAGATGCAATGTTTCCAAACCCTGCAGGAACAAGAAGCTGTTAAAGGGGCTCAAAGCCGCGCCTAAATCCCGTAAAACCTGAACTCTCAGGCGAAGGATAAAGGCTAAATTAGCGAAGGCCTCGGTGTAAACCAGTCCGTGATAACTGGGGTCCGGTTCGGTGAGGGTAGGAAATTTGCCGTTGGTCCAGTCGAATTTGCCGCCGTCGATCACCAGGCCGCCCATAGAGGTGCCATGGCCGCCGATAAATTTGGTGGCCGAATGGATGACAATATCGGCGCCGAACTCAATCGGCCGGGTGAGATACGGAGTGGAGAAAGTGCTGTCGAGCAGAAGGGGAAGACCTGCTTCATGGGCGATGGCAGCTACTGCTTCAATATCAAAGACATCAATTTTAGGATTGCCGATGGTTTCACCATAGATAGCTTTGGTTTTCGGGGTAATAGCCCGGCGGAAGTTATCTGGGTCTTTCGGATCAACGAACTTCACGGTAATTCCCAGACGCGGCAAGGTATAGGCGAACATGTTATAAGTACCGCCATATAAGGTGGAAGAGCTGACAATCTCATCCCCAGCCTGGGCAATATTAAAAATAGCGCCGCTGATCGCCGCATGCCCGGAAGAAAAGGCCAGCGCCCCTACCCCGCCTTCCAGGGCTGCAATGCGCTTTTCCAGCACGTCATTGGTAGGATTCATAATCCGGCTGTAGATATTGCCGAATTCTTTGAGGCCAAACAAATTGGCCGCGTGTTCGGCGTTGCGGAAATTATAAGAGGTAGTTTGATAAATAGGCACGGCTCTCGACCCGGTAACCGGGTCAGGTTCCTGCCCCCCATGGACAGCTATTGTGTCTAAACGCAGGTTTTCCGGTAATGCCATAATCATACAATCTCCTCTCGGTTTTTAAAATCGGCTGCCTTAAACATCTTAAACAAGGAGGGGGGAGCCGTCACGCCGGGTGCTGCCGGTTAGACGGCTCATCTATGAAGAAAAGAAGGAAATAGCAATATTACCAAGTCGGAACAAAGGAGCCTTTATATTTTTCCTCAATCCACTGCTTTACTTCCGGAGTGTGGTAAGCCTTGATCAATTTTCGAAAAACCGGCTGGTCCTTATCTTTCCTACGTACCACCAGCAGATTGGCATAGGGTGAGTCTGGATCTTCCAGAATAATGGCGTCCTTGGTCGGGACTAAGCCGGCGACTATGGCATAGTTGGTATTAATGGCGGCTGCATCCAGATCATCCAATGAACGGGGAATTTGCGCCGCATCCAGCTCCCTTATCTTAATTTTTTTAGGATTTTCCGCAATATCTGCCAAAGTTGCTTTAATACCGGCCCCAGGCTTCAACTTGATCACTCCGCCTTTTTCCAGGATAGCCAGGGCCCGGCCGCTATTACTCGGATCGTTGGGAATGGCAATCGTCGCTCCCTCTTTCAGCTCAGTCGCGTTTTTTACCCGTTTCGAATAAATCCCCATGGGAAAGATCACAGTTTTGGCGATTGAAACAAACTCATACTTCCGATCCTTAATCTGATTATCCAGCCATGGCTGGTGCTGATAGCTGTTGACGTCGATATCCCCCTGGCTTAAGGCGATATTTGGCGTCATGTAATCGGTAAACTCGACAATCTGGATGTCCAGGCCGTCTCTTGCCGCAATCTTTTTCACGACCTCCATAATTTCCGCGTGAGGTCCGGCCGACACCCCGACCTTAATGGATTTTCTCTCCGCAGCCACGGGCTTTTCTTCTTTTGCGCCGCCGCACCCGGTGATGATGCCGGTTAGAGCGATGAGCAGAACGAGTAGACTGACAATTTGTCTTTTCACAATGCTTTCCTCCTGTCGGAGCAGACTGCAAAAAGCGGAGGCCGGACATAACCTTGTTATGCCCGGCCTCCGCTGGTACAGTCAGCCGTAACTTTCATATTAAAATTTATTGTAGAACTTTTCCTGTCTGCCGTCAACATTTTTTAACGGCGTTTTTAAATGGCGGTAACTATTAAACGGACGCGTTATGGTCATAGGCCAGTCTGGCCAGCGCGGCAGCGCCGTAAGCAAGCATTTTCTCATCAATATTGAATTGAGCATGATGCCATGGATGGATGATGCCATGGTCACGATTGCCTGAACCCAGCCAAAGAAAAATTCCCGGCACTTGCTGCTGATACTGGCTGAAATCTTCCGTGGCCATCGTGGGGTGGGACGCTAAAATTTTCCCCTCCCCGAATATACCGCCCAAAGATCTTCGACAGAAATCAGCCAGCTCCGGCGGATTGACTACCGGCGGAAACCCCTGGAGGAAATTAATTTCCGCCTTTGTTCCCATGGCCAAGGCAGTGCAGTGGACAACCCGTTTTATGGTTTTTAGAAGATCATTCACTATTTGGGTATTGGTCAGGCGTATTGTCCCTTCCATTTCAACACATGGCGGAATGACATTGCGAGCCGTTCCTCCATGAATTTTTCCAATAGACAGGACCAGCGGCTCGGCCGGGTCGGTAAACCGGCTGACCACCGCCTGCAGTGCCTGAATGATGTCGGCTGCCGCCAGAATAGGATCTCTGGCTTTATGCGGCATGGCCCCATGCCCCTCGACACCGGTAATGTTCAGGTAAAAAGGAATATTCGCCGCCATCAGGGCGCCATCCTTGATTCCAATGCTCCCCACCGGCGGTTCGGGCTGATTATGCAGGCCAAAGATAGCGTTAACACCGGCCAGGACGCCGCTTTTGACAACAGACATCGCGCCGCCGCCGGTTTCTTCGGCCGGCTGAAAGATAAAGCGAACACTGCCAGTCAATTCTTCGGCCCGGCCGGTAAGTAAGCATGCCGCTCCCAGCAGGCAGGCCGTGTGCGCGTCATGTCCGCAGGCATGCATCATGCCCTGACGCCGGGAAATATAGCCTACGCTGTTTCGTTCCTGGATGGGCAGCGCATCAATATCGGCCCTTAGAGCTGCAACCGGTCCCGGATGCCTTCCTCGTAACTCCGCCAATACGCCGGTGGGATGAGGCCATGGCAACAGCGTTAACCCAAGCCTGGTCAACAGACGTCGGATAAACCGGGTCGTACGGTATTCCTGCCAGCTGAGTTCCGGATAGCGGTGAATAAACTGCCGTATTGCCGCAAGTTTAGGCAAATTGTGTATTGCCTGCTCATAAAACGGGTCCACTGTCGCCAACCCCTGTCAAAATGTCCGACTGGATCTGGTCATTAACTCCTTTTGGCCGATCCCTCCAGGCCGGCTCAGATACCGTCGCCGTTTACTCCTTCCAGTAATGGATATTGGAGATTTTTACGAAATTGAACGATAAACCCTTCCCGAATTACAATAATAATTTGCTCCAATACCGGATTTGCCCCGTTGAACTGCCGTTCGTCACTGCCGATAAATTGCTCCATTCGCTTCTGCTCCTTTCCGATATCCGCCTGCCGGCTCCTGCCAGCTAATAATAAAAACACTAAAAGCATCGGGGGCATAAGCCCGCCTTGCGCCTTCAGTGTTTCTGATCAGCAAACCCCTGTTTAATTGACTTGACTCAAACGATACCATGTCCGGGTGTTTTTGTCAATAGACCCGTGTTCCATTAAATTTTTCTACAATCCTTCTAAAATAGCGACAGTTGCCCAGCAAGTCCGGACTATGCTTGAACAGGCCGCCGCCAATCAGAAAGATCACATCCCGGCCGTAAACCTCCAAGAGTTCGGGAACCCGTTCCAGGCTCATGCCGCCGCCGGGACTGGGGAAAATCGGCTTGATATGCCCCATGGACGCGGCAGCGCCCTGGACGATTGCCTGACATTCTTCCCGGCTGAAGGAAAATCGTCCGCCGAAATTGGGATAAATCACGGCATCCGCTCCGGCCAGACGGGTCAGCTGACCAAACAGGGCATAGTGGCTCATGCCGCTTTCCGGGCTTAATACATAGCTTCCCTGAAAAGCCGGATGGCTGATGATTGGCAGGCTGAGGCTATCATCCTCCGCCAGTTGACGCAGAACGTCAATCCCTGCCAGAGCCGGGGCCAGCATCAGTCCGCCGGCCCCCAGTTCCTTGGCCAGTTTGGCCCGGGGCAGCACCTGATCGGCCGGGGCTGTGACATTGGGTACATAGACGGCCCGATTGCCCGTTTCCCGGTTGGCTCGGGCCACGGCGGCCACGCAAAGCCGGACTCTGTCTTCAAACGGAGCAAAAGGCTGATTGGTCAGTCCGTGGTCATCCTTGATAATATCCATGCCGCCCAAAGCCAGCTGATAGGCCAGATCTGCCAACTGACAGGCTGACAGGCCCATGGGTTTCAAGGCGGTAAATAACAGGGGTCTGTCATAGACATCCAGAAGCTTTCTCAATCCCTCACGGCCAAAGCGGGGCCGCGGAAGACAGATAACAGAGAAGGCGGCAGCCGGAATTCCAGCACCCGGATGCCGGGTTTGATGCTGATATTGCCAAACATGACATTCATCAGCTGCGTCAGCTCTCCCGCCGCCGTTTCCGCCGCAAAACTGATTTCAGCCTGATAGCCGTCGGAGCAGGCAAAAAAGTTCTCGATCCGGCCTACGACCTCATCCCGGATAAAGCCGGCGGGCAATAATTCTTCCGGGAATTCCACGGTTTGCTCCAGGCAGATATCTCTGGCCCTGGCGTAAGCATCGGCTCGAGTGCCCGGCAAATAGTAAATTACCTGAAAACGTTCTCCCGACAACAACCCATCCACTCCCCTAAATGTTCAAAAGGCTAAGACTGTACGCCGCCACGACACGCACTCTCAGGAAACCGTTGAAAAAGGCCCACCTGCGTCGTTGCTCCTGCGGGCGCGCGCTCACCGTACCCTTACAAACACAAACGTACAGCTTTCGCGCGCGTCCTCGTCGCGCCTAGCATCTGAACCTTTTTGAACGGTTTCAGATTCGAGGCCATAGGTGTTTTTCAACAAATTTCTAGTACCTTGCATCATCAATTTAATTTGTATATACATTATCATAAACCGCTGATTCCAGCAAGCTCCAGTTGCTGCTGCAGGTCGCTCCAGGAGCGTTTGGCGAATACCAGCGGTACGCCTTGGGATTTGGCCGACTTTTTGATATACCTGGCTGTATTGTGATTGAGATAATCCGTCATTACCACGACTAAAGACGTGGCTTTGGGGATGCGAATCCGACTTTGATCATTGGCGTTGCGCCCGGTAACATGCGCAGCCACGGGAATCCCCATATCCTGCAGCTTTTTTTCAAGGGTCCCCAAATGGTCGGCGCCCACAATCATCACTGACATGCCTTTTCCTCCTCATCTGTAATAATAAAGAAAGCATGAGAAACAAGATCCCGTCCTGTCTCATGCCTTCAGTTGCCTGATCAGCCTATTTTTGTTGCCAGCCAGCCGGTTAGCAGTGAAGTCAATTCCTCATGCTTACCGGTGAATACATGGTCGGCCTCAATGACCTTGAACTCTTTCTCTCCCTGGTATTCCCGGAACAGTTCCTCTGAACCGCTTAGGGGTACGATGGCATCCTGATTGCCATGAACAATCAACAGCGGGGAGCTGTGCTGCTGAGGCTCATAACGGTTCTCCGCTAGATCCTGTACAAAATTTGAAGCAATGCTGAAACCCTTTCCCAAGAAATTCGCGATTGGCCGGCCAGACAGCGATTGCCGCCACAAGCCGGGCCCCAGAATTTCCGTTTGAAAATTGGCCACAGGATGCACTACTGGCGCCAGAGCCAGCCGCTCGGCTATGGAATCCTGAGTATGGCTTAGAACCACCAGTCCGCCCAGACTGCGTCCCAGCAAGTAGATGGGCAGCCCTTCAAATTCCGGCACCTTATTGACCCAGGCAATCACATTCTTCAGGTCCTCCCGCCAGCCTTTGACAGTAGTATCCTGGGCGAATTCCCCTTCGCTTTCCCCAGAACCGGCAAAATCGAACCGCACAGCGATAAATCCCGCCACAACCAGAGCTTTAGCGATATTTTTCATCAATTGATTAGCGCCTATCTTGTCGCCAGTAAAGCCGTGGCAGCAGATGACAACCGGCGTCTTTTGCACGGTAAAGCTGTCGGCATGAATCATGGCCGAGAGTCGTTTATTCCTGCTGAAAATCCATTCATGCTGTTGTTGCATTTTTTCCCTTCTTTCGGTAGTTCGCCGTATGGATTAATTAGGAAGTACGGAAAAGAAAAGGCCAGAATCTCCTGCCAGCAGGAAATTTTGGCCTTCAGTAGTCTGATCAGCGTAGAACAATATATATTTTTTGTAGGATACACCATGGGAACTGCCGGTGTCAAGAGAAATTTCTTATTTCAGTTTGCCGCCTTCCACCACAATGTCTTCCGGATTGACGGAATCGCCATAAGCCGGTCTCAGCGTGGCTTCATAGGCTTTATGTACAAAGTTTTCCTTGCCGAGGGTTTCTAATTCTCGATTGATCCAGTCCAGCAATTCCTTATTACCCTTCTTCACGGCCGGAGCAATGGTGTCCAGGCTGCCCAGAGTCGGCACACCCACCGTAAATCCGGGGTTTTGTCTGGCCCAGGCGAACAACAAGGTATTATCCTGGGACAAAGCAACGCCCCGTTTGTCCTTTAGCGCCTCAAAAGCTTGGGTAATTTGATCGAATTTCAGCTGTTCCACGTCCGGGTGGTTTTTGGCAAAGTATGTTTCAGCCGTGGTACCTTTTATGATAATCAGCTTTTTCCCTTTCAGCTGGTCTGCGGAAGTGATAGGAGCATCTGTTGGGGAGACCACACCTATAGCCACTTTCATATAAGGGTCGGCGAAATCGACTTTTTGTTTTCTTTCTTCAGTCACGGTAAAGTTAGCCAAAACAATGTCTACCTTATTGGTCTGCAGATACTCCACCCGGCTGGCCGGTTCCAGCAATACAAATTCAATTTTGGACTCATCGCCCAGCAAATCTTTAGCGAACCGTTTGGCGATATATACGTCAAAGCCTTGGTTTTTTCCCTGGGCATCCACATAGCCAAAGGGCGGCTTGTCGCCGAAGATGCCGATTTTCACTACGCCGCGTTGTTTAATTTCGGCAATCGCACTTTTATTTTGGGCATCCGGTTTGCCGCTGGTTTGGCTTGAGCCGCAGCCGGCCAGTACTCCCGCTAAAAATAAGGCGCTGAAAAGGACCGTCAGGATCTTCTTGATGTTTATCATGCTTCACTGTTCCCTTCTTTTCTTTTATTTTTCGTAATGGAATATATTTAAAAATTGTTGTGCACGCTCTGTCCGGGGCGATGTGAAAAATTCATCCGGCCTGGCAGTTTCGCAGATTTTCCCCTGATCGATAAATACGATACGGTCGGCAACTGCTTGGGCAAAACCCATTTCGTGCGTCACAATCAACATAGTCATTCCCTGCCGGGCGAGTCCCAGGATGACGTCCAAGACTTCCCGCACCATTTCCGGGTCAAGGGCTGCCGTCACCTCGTCAAACAGCATCATTTCCGGATTCATGCACAAGGCCCGAACAATGGCAATGCGCTGTTTCTGTCCGCCGGAAAGCTGCCGGGGATAGGCGTTTTTGCGGTCCCGCAAACCAACCCGGTCCAACAGCTGCTCGGCTTGTTCCTGAGCTTCTTTCCTGGCTCTTTTTTGCACCTTTAAAGGTCCCAGCAGGACATTCTCCAACACTGTCATATGGGGAAAGAGATCATAACTCTGAAATACCATGCCAATCTTTTGGCGAAATTCCTGCCAATTAACATTGGAAGCGGCAAGGTTCTCGCCATGGAAGCGTATCTCTCCTCCCTGTACGGGTTCCAGCCCGTTCAGGCAGCGCAGCAGGGTGCTTTTGCCGCAGCCGGAAGGTCCCAGGACAACGACGACCTCTCCTTTTTGGATGTTGAGACTAATACCGTCCAGCACCGTCACTCCGTCATATTCTTTATGTAAATTCTGTATGGCAAGCAAGATTTGTGTCTGTTCACTAATAGCCAAAACCCCCTAATTATCCCATCTATCTTCAAGTTTCTTCGACAGTCTCGACAGAGGATAGCAGACAATAAAGTACAGCAAAAAGATCAAGCCATAAATCCAGAAAGAGGCAGTCGGCGTTTTTAACAAGGACAGTTCGATAATCTGCTGACCGACCTTCACTACGTCGATCACGCCGATCAGGACTACCAAAGAAGTTGTTTTGATCATTCTGGTGGCTAAATTCATAGCGCCGGGCAGCATCCGCCTTACAGCCTGGGGGATCAGCACATAGCGGTAAAGTCCCCAGAAGCTGAGTCCCAGCGCCCGGCCCGATTCTATCTGATGCTTTGGCAAGGACTCCAGCGCCCCCCGCACCAGGTCGCTCATTTCGGCGGCGCCCCACAGGCTGAATACAATCAGCGCCGCCACTTCGCCGTCCAGATGAATATCAAAGACTCCGGTGGCGCCGAAATAAACAATAAACAACCAGACCAGAATAGGGATAATGCGAAATACTTCCAAATAAAGCCGACAGGCAAATCGCACGATTTTCCAGCGGGATGTCCGGACCAGACCAAGCAGGATACCCAGCGCGCAGCCAACAGCCAGGGAGATAAAGGCGATACGGACTGTAATCAGTAAACCGCCCATCAGCCGCTGCAAGTTGATCCCTTCCGTAATTACGCTAATTCCCGAATTCAGCATAGCGCACTTTCCTTTCCAGCCAGGTTAAGAAAACGGACAGAGGCAGGAGCAGGATAAGATAGGAGACCACCAGCATCGCCAGAGATTCCACGGTCATATAATACATGCCGATCAAATCCTGGGTGACATGCATCAGGTCGGGTATGGCGATAACGCCGACAATAGAGGTTTCCTTGAGCAGGAAGATGCAATTTGCTCCGATGGCCGGTATGGTCATTGCTACAGCCTGAGGAAGAATTACATAGCGCACCAGTTGAACTTTGGACAGCCCAATGCTGAGGCCTGATTCGATCTGGGACCGGCTTACCGACTCAATACCGCCGCGAAAAGCTTCCGCCATATAACTGCCCCCCAAAAACGACAGGCCCAGGACGGCGCAAGTCTCTTCGCTTAAGGTGATGCCCAGCTTGGTTAGGCCATAGTACAAAAAGAATAGCTGGATCAACAGAGGCGTATTACGGGATAGCTCAATATAAACCCGGACCGCCTTCTGCAAGCCCGCCGCTTTGTAATATAAGACTATACTGCACAGCAGGCCGATAACCAAAGAAGCCGCTATACCGAAAGCCGCCAGTTTTAGCGTGATCCAGGCCGCCTTTTGATAAAGCGGCACATT
Source organism: Acetonema longum DSM 6540 (assembly GCF_000219125.1). NCBI lineage: Bacteria > Bacillati > Bacillota > Negativicutes > Acetonemataceae > Acetonema > Acetonema longum. Next base: position 5,794 of record NZ_AFGF01000270.1, on the reverse strand, counting down.
ATTGATAATAAACTCCCAGTTGATATTCATCTACCACCTTATAAATAATAAAAGGCCAAAATCCCCTGCAAGCAGGAAATTTTGGCCTTCAGTTCTTCTGATCAGCACACCGTTATCTTTTCTTTCTTAAGATACACCAGGCGGTCGACCGTGTCAAGCGGAAATTTTTCTTTTAATTCCACCTGACCTGCTCCTTTTTGAACTTTTTCCAACCATCTCAATCCTCGAATCTGGGCCCTTTTCAACGGTCCCCTTCGAGAATCACATTGCCATCGATATAAGAAAACGGCTCTTCTTTAAACCAATGATCAAAATAGGGCTGGTCATTGTTCTGGGACAGATTGCGGTTAAAGGCCGGGTTTCGCAGGATCCGGGCCAGCCGGCGGGCAACCTCAAAGGTTCCGTTATAGCCCATATAATTATTGCTCTGCTGGAAGATGGGCAGGACCGGCAGTCCGTGTCGCGCCGCCCAGCCGTTGTTGTTGACATGCCCCAGATAGACATCGGGTTTCAATTTTTCGATCAGATTGGCCTGTTCAAAAGGTTGACCTGTGGCCACATTAATGGGAATTTTCTCTCTGTTAGCCAGATCATCCAGTAAATTATCGGCGAATTGATCGTAATGATAGGCTCTCAGTCCGATAACCTCCATGCCTAAATACTGCAGCATCTCGGCAGTAGCGATAACCCGTATTTCACCAGCGCAGGCCAGCACCCGCTTGCCCTGAAACTGGGGGCGGAATGGAGCGATGGCCTCTTCCAATTCGGCATTTTCCCGGGAAATCAGTTGCTTAGCCTGTTCCTCCAGGCCAAAATGGCCGGCGATATCCAAAATCCATTTGTTGGTGTTCTTCACACCGATTGGAATGGTGTTCAGAATAAAGGGAATGCCGAACAGGTCGCGCAAATGCTCCACGAAATAATCGTCATGAGTGGCGCAGATACTGATGTTCAAGGCTGCCTCAGTGGCCTCTTTGAACTGTTCGGGATGAGCAAAGTGAGGCAGAATATTGACAGTCAGTCCCAGCGCCTGCAGCAGGCGGGATAATTCCAATTCATCGGCCCGGCTCATAGAAGACACATTGAGTAAATTCACGGTACGGCTTTTGCGCAATTTGCAGCGGAATTCTTCGGTTTCATCCAAAATCACAGATTTATCTCTTTCCGGCGGGGCTGTAAGATTGCGTAGAATGCCGTGATACACTGCATCATAAGCGCTGGCCATGATCCTGCTCTTGAACCCTTCGCAATGGACCGGGGCCAGTCTGGCATGGACCTGAGGCTGCAGTTCTGCCAGCAGCCCGTCCAGATCGTCGCCGATTAAAGCCGGTACGCAACTGTTGACCACCATTATAATCTCTGGCCGGAATTCCTGTTCCGCATAAAAAACAGCCTCCTGCACCGCTGTTTCCCCGCCCCGGATGACATCAGCCTCGCCTAGATTGGTGGACAGCCAGATTAATCCCTGGGCCTGGGGATCCCGCAGTTTCTTAAAGGTTTTGACGGAACCGGCGGAAGACACATTACTGCCGCCGCAGCCCACCGGACCGTGGACGATAATCACTGTATCCCGGAAGGTGTTTAGTGAAGCCAGGCTTAAATTCAACTGGCACCCCTGGGTCTGAGAGAAGCTGCGGCGCAGACCGTTGATGCAGCCTTTCCGGGACTGTTTCACCAGAACGGGGCAAGAGCCGCCGTAAGCGTTGCATACTCTCAGGCGGTCTTCCCGCACCGGTGGTGTTTTTTCTTTTATATAATCCACAATGGCTCACTCCCCTTTTAACGAGTTCCTACTAATTGCGACAATAGGTCCTCTGCCAATCGTAAGGCCCCGGAGCAGCCGGCATAGGCCCGGTCCAGCACGACCCTGTTGGATATGGGATAGGAAATACTGAGATGGGATGCTCCCAAATCATCAGCCAGGTCTTTGTCAAACAGGCTGCCCAGGACAAAAGCGGGACTGAAGGAATCATAGTAGCGCCTGCCCCGGTTGGGCGGCCAGCGTTTGGCCAGGTATTTTGCCACTGAAGCTGTGTCTGTATCAAAGGCCACCAGCGGGCGAATCTCCTTGCGCAGGCGGTTGAACCGTTCCAGTACCGGCCCTTGTTTTTCCTCTTCCATACCATCGGTGATCACTACTACTTCCGGCAGCCAGCCCAGATCGTTTCCCAGAAAAGCCGTCAGTGAAGATGCATAGTTGGAGTCGGCCACAATGACAGCATAGCGCTGAAAGTCAAGATCATTATAGCCATCGGCCAGGCGGGTGAAATAGTCGTAAAAACGGGCCTGCTCCTGACTGACGACCTGATTGGCAGTCTTGGCAGTCAATCCCAAAGTCTGAGCCACCTCCCGCAAAAACGCTGCCGTAGCCGTAGGTCCGATGGGCAAAGGCGTCGTCAGGTAGGGCGTGTTGTGAATCTCAGAAAACACTTTGGCCGGCTGAACGCCCCAAGAGTCGGAAAGAACGATATTGAGGGCGGCTTTGCCGGCATTGCGCAAGTTTTCCAGCGTTTCCCCTTCACCGAAAAAAGTGTTCACTTTTAATCCCAATTGGTGCAAAAGTTGTTTGACAGCCGCCAGGTTGCCTTTCCAAAAAACATCCTGCACCGGTACAACTCCCCAGAGATTTACAGTTTGAGTATCTTTCACCGCCTGAGCCGGCACAAACTCTTTAAACAGGGTTTCCAGCACAATTTCGTAGCCCCGGTAGGAGTTTCCCAAAAAACCGCCGGTGTCTGCCGCCAGAAGGTTAGCGCCGCTTTCCCGGAAACGCCGGGTGACATTGAGGGCGTCATCGCCAATGATTTCAGTCATACAACCTGTGACTACGAAGTAAAGGTCCCCCTTCATGATTTTCAGGGTATTGGCGATTTGTTCGGCCAGCCTCTCCTCGCCGCCGAAGACAATTTCTTTTTCGGCGACATTAGAACTGGATGTAGCCAAGCCGCCGCAATAACCGCCCCCCAGATAACCGGAAGCGCCGTGCAGAGCATTGCCGATATTGCCGCCGCAGCCAGCAGCGGCGTGTATGATGGGTACGGCTTTGGGAAGGGCGTTCAGCGTGGCCAAAGCGCCGCCTAAAGCGCAAAGAAACCGGGGACGCTCAATGAATTTTGTCATAATCTGGGCCTCCTTATCTTATACCTGCTTCACCCTACCACCCAAGACCGTTCAAAAAGGTCCAGATGCTAGATCAGAGAGACGCTCTGCGTCTCCATACTGTGAAGAATTCAGATGACTTTTCACTGATGAGAAATCATCTACTACTACCACCACTCTCTGAAAAGTCATGAATTCTGATACAGCGCGACGAGGACGGGCGTGAGACTGTACGTTCAGAGGCCCGCCCGCAGGAGGCTGAAGTGACGCAGATGGGCCTTTTTCAACGGTCTCTAATCCTGAAATAGCGGGGTGTTGAGATACCGCTCCCCATTATCCGGTAAAATAGTTACAATCAGTTTCCCTTTATTTTCGGCGCGGCTGGCCAGCTGCAGGGCGGCAAATGCCGCTGCCCCGGAGGAAATCCCCACCAGCAGTCCTTCTTCCCGCGCAAGTCGTTTAGAGGTTTCAAAGGCTTCTTCATTCTTCACCTTGAATATGTGATCGATAATGCCGGCATTGATCACATCCGGCACAAATCCGGCGCCGATACCCTGGATTTTATGTTTCCAAGAACTCAAAAATTCCTTGCTGGTCTTCATTTTTATTGAAGTGCTGGTTGATAAATTTGCCGTCGCTGCTGGCGACAGCTACTTTCGCCGACATGCTTTTCCTCCTCTCGGATTCCTCCTACCCATGGGAAAAGGTAGTTGCCGCTTCCCTCTGACCATATAACTGTTCAGCGAAATCTATCCCCGCGCCGGGAATACCGCAGGCATCGGCCCGGCACCGCCGGCAATGCCGGAATACCGGCAAGTGACGTTCAGCCGCTTCTCTGGCCGCATTCATTTCCTGGCAGTCAGGCGCCCGATATTTAGCAAATTCGTGCTGGGGAATCAAGGGAATGACATTGATGAACTCCGCTCCTGCCGCCGCGGCCAGCCTGGCGACTTCTCCGGTCTGATGATCATTGACGCCGGGAATCAGCACCGTATTAACCTTGACAGCAATTCCCAAGTCCACGGCCCGGCGGATTCCCACCTGCTGGGATATCAAAAGCTTTTCGGCCGCCGACCGGCCGGTCAGATACTGACCGCGATAAACAATGCAGCTGCAAACCTTGGCGACGGTATCCACATCAGCCCCGTTCATAGTCACGGTAATCGTGCGGACGCCGGCCTCCGCGGCTTCCCGGGCCTTATCAGGCAACCGCAGCCCGTTGGTGCTCAGGCAGTTGATCAGATGCGGGAAACGCTGATGAATCAATCGGAAAGCAGCCAAAGCATGACCGGTGGCTAATGTGTCCCCCGGTCCGGCAATGCCGGCCACCGTAATCTGGGTGCACAGTCCCAGAGCTCTTTCCACTGTTTCCAGTGCCTCTTGGGCTGTTAACAGGCAAGAACTGACTCCGGGACGGTTTTCATCCTTATTCAGGCTGCGTTTACAAAACCGGCACCGAATGTTGCAGGCTGGGCTGACCGGCAAATGAATCCGCCCAAACCGGGCATGAGCTTCTCCGTTGAAGCAAGGATGTTTTTTGATCAGATGATTATAGCGACCCGGCGCCGGCTGATTGGCGCAAAAACTCATCGAACTTCCCCCTTTTCAAATGGAAAAAATATCCAGATAGGGTATCTCTGGCCTTCGGTTTTCCAATCAGCCGGAGCGATGCTTGGTACTATTTTACTGTATCCGGAACTCCCGGCAGAGTAACAAAGCTGTTTTTTTGCAGGGCCGGCACATCTACGTTAGCGCCAAGCATACCGACTTTCTGCAATTCGCCGGCAGTTATGCCAAAGGCATCATAAGCGCCGGACACCGAGGGAATGTAGTTGAAGGTCTTTAATACCTGAGCATTAAAGGCGGCATCGCCGGCCACATACTTTTTCTCTACCTGGATTTTGGCAACTTCGTCGGGATGTTGAGCCACATAGGCGCTGGCTTTCTGCATGGCACGGGTGTATTTCGCGGCTATTTCCGGATTATTTTTGGCCAAAGTATCTTTTACATACGCCGAGCAGCAATATTGCTCGTGATAGGGAGCGGTTACCGCCGAATCCAGCAGAGTGTTCAAATTATACTCCCTGGCGGCGATCGAGGCCACCGGGTCATTGGCGGCAATAGCGTCAATAGCGCCTTTTTGCAAGGCTAGGGGCAGTTCGGCGTTGCTGAACACGACAAATTCAACTTCTAAGTTTTTTTCGCTCACGCCGATCCCGGCGGCAGCTAAGGCACGCTTGGCGAAAATAATCGGGCTGCTGGTCAGGCTGGGAACGCCGATGCGTTTGCCTTTGAGGTCAGCAGCGGTATTGATGCCGGAGGTTTTAGGAACCAACACCTTGTCGCAGCCAGTATGGAGGCCGGTGGTGATTTTAATCGGCAGACCGTTGGAAAGAGGCTGGATCAGGCTGGCCAACAAGCCGAAGCCCGCTTCTACCTGACCGGCGGTAATAGCTTCAAAGGCAGTGCCGGGAGCCAGTTTAATCAGCTCCACTTTCAGACCTTCTTCGGCAAAAAAACCTTTTTCATAGGCCATGTGCACCGGACCTTCGCACAGGCTGCCGCTGTAACCGACTTTCAGGACATACTCCCCGGCTTTGGGCGCCGCTGCTTTTTGACCGCATCCCGCTACCAGGAGCGCCGCTGACAGCATAGTGGCTATCAGCATTTTGAATCTGGGTTTCATTAGATCCAC
>NZ_AFGF01000269.1 GCF_000219125.1 Acetonema longum DSM 6540 | reverse complement strand
CCGAAGAATTTAGGTGACTTTTCGGCATATGAGAAAGCATCCATTACTACGATCTCCCGAAAAGTCACAAATTCCGATAGCGCGACGAGGACGCGCGTGAGACTGTACGTTCGCAGGGTACGTCGATACTAAAAAGATGCGGAGCATCGTGAGATCAGGAAGAAAACAAATCACTTTTCGGTGGAGTCACAGCAAAATAAACTACTGCATTCGAAACTGAAAATGGATGTTTTCTGAACGAGCGCGCCCGCAGGAGCAACAACGCAGATGGGCCTTTTTCAACGGTCCCCTCAGGTGTTGAATACCGGCAGAAGCCTTTCCATCTTCATACTCCGCGAGCCTTTCAACAACACGGTATCTCCTGGCATCAGCAGCCGGCCTAAGGCATCGGTTGCCTGCTGATGATTTTGGCAAAAAACCGTCTCAGGCACACCGGACTCTTTAGCAGCGCGGACAGTGTGTTGAATCTGATCGCCCACACCAATGACCGCTTTAATCTGTTTTTCCGCCAGATAAAGGCCTATCTGACGATGCGCCTCGGCAGAATGAGCTCCTAATTCCAACATATCGCCTAATACAGCGACGGCCCGCCCAGCGGCGATATCGCCTAATACATTGATCGCCGCCTTCATGGATAGAGGGCTGGCATTATAGCTGTCGTTAATCACTGTATAGAGCCCCATTTTCTCTATATGCAACCGCATAGCGCTGGGTGTAAAATTCTTTAATCCCTGCCGAATTTCTTCCGGAGTCATTCCCATACTTTGCCCCACAGCAATAGCTGCTAAGGCATTGTATACGTTATGAACGCCGTATGTAGGGAGTTCGATGCATTCTTTTCGCCCGTCAGTCAGACTGTCAAAGGTAACACCGCTGGCTGCGGTCCGGATATTTTCCGCTTTCACGCCGGCTTTGGGCTTCAATCCGTAATAGATCACCCGTGCCTCGGTGAGATCTCTCATTTTCGCCACGCGGTCGTCGTCGCCGTTCAGCACGACCAGCCCCCGGGCTGCCACAGCCTGAACCAGTTCGGCCTTGGCTTTGGCGATATTTTCGATGGAGCCCAATAATTCGATATGAGTTTCGCCAACATTGGTGATCACTGCTACATTAGGCAGGGCAATCTGGGCCAATGCTCGGATCTGCTCCATTCCCCGCATGCCCATCTCCACAACCACAGCTTCATGCTCCGGCTGCAGCCGTAAAAGAGTCAGCGGCAAGCCGATTTCATTGTTATAATTGGCTTCGGTTTTCAGTACATTGAACCTGACGGATAATACGGCGGAAATCATGTCTTTGGTAGTGGTCTTGCCGTTAGAGCCGGTGACAGCGATCACCGGTATGCTATATTTCTGCCGGTGGAACCTGGCCAAATCCTGTAAAGCCTTTAAAGTATCCTGAACCAGAATAACCGGACAGTCCTGAGGCAAAGACGCGTCCCTCCGGCTGACAATGATTCCTCCAGCCCCTTTTTGACGGGCCTGGGACAGATAGTCATGCCCGTCAAAGGTTTCACCCTGCAGGGCAATAAAGAGATCTCCTGAAGCTATAGACCGTGAATCCGTTGAAACACTGGCAAACAGTAAAGCCTTTGATTCCGGTTTATCTGAAATGATGCTGCCGCCGGTTGCCAGACAGACCTCATCCAGGGTAAAACACGCCATCTATTTCATCTCCTGTATCCATTCGCGAGCAACTTCACGGTCATCAAAGTGAATGGTTTTATCTTTTAAAATTTGATAGGTTTCATGCCCCTTGCCGGCGATGATCACAATATCGTCGGGTTGCGCCAGGGAAATCGCCCGTTTGATGGCTTCCCGCCGTTCTATAATAACTTCATATGTATTTGTAGTAAGCCCTTCTTTGATCCCTACCTCAATTTCTTTCAGAATCTGGACAGGATCTTCCGACCGGGGATTATCGGATGTGGCAATCACAATATCCGACATTGCCGCGGCCAGTTTCCCCATAATCGGCCGTTTAGTTTTATCCCGGTCGCCGCCGCAGCCAAACACCGAAATAATGCGTCCTTTGGCAAATTGCCCGACAGTACGAAGAATATTTTCCAACCCGTCAGGTGTATGGGCATAATCCACAATGACACTGAAGGACTGAACGGCATCCACGATTTCAAACCTGCCGGCCACACTGCGGAAACTTTCCAAAGCCGAACGAAGGGTAGCCAGGGGAACGTTTTCAGCCAGCGCCACGCCGCAGGCCGCCATCATATTATAAATATTAAATATACCGGTAATTTTTAATTGTAAAGCCAGATCGCCTTGGGGAGTTCGCACGCGGCAGGATGCCCCCTTGGCCTGAACATCAATGTCCTGAGCCAGGATATCGGTGGTCTGATGGATGCCATAGGTCAAAACCTTCACCTTGCCTACAGCCTGAATCATGGTCTGACCGGCCGGGTCATCCAGATTGATAATGGCCGCCTTGGAGCCCTGTTTGCCATGTTGCGATGCCAGCATGGCAAACAGCTGCGCTTTGGCGCAACGATAGTTCTCCAGGGTTTTATGAAAATCCAAATGATCCTGGGTCAGGTTAGTAAATACGCCCACATCATACTCGCATCCGGCTACCCGTCCCAAGGCCAGCGCATGGGAAGAAACCTCCATCACCACATAATCCATTTGCGCATCCGCCATTTGACGCAGCAGGCTTTGCAGATCGATCACATCCGGGGTGGTATTTTTCACCGGCAGTACCCGGTCCCCAATGTAGGAGTTGATCGTCCCGATGAGTCCTACCCGATACCCGGCTGTCTGCAAAATATGACGGATCAAATAGGTGGTGGTGGTTTTGCCGTTGGTTCCGGTTACCCCGATCATGCGCAATTTCTGAGCAGGATAATCGAAAAAATAGGGAGCGATGCTCTGCATTGCCAGCCGGGTGTCCGGCACCTTGATAATGGTCATGCCGTCAGGCGCTGCTACATCTTTTTCGACTAAGGCCGCCACTGCGCCCTGCTCATGCGCCTTTGCAACATAATCATGGCCGTCGACTTTGGCCCCGGCCAGACAAACAAACAAAGTATTTGCCTGGGCAGCGCGGGAATCATATACCAGGTGTTCGATCCTGTGAGCCAGCTCGCCGGATATTACGTTTGCATTTGGCAATAGGGTTACAAGTGCCTTCAATTCTTTCGCTATCATAAGTCCTCCTACATAACCTTGTTCATGATATTTTTCCTATTATTGCTAAAATTATCCCTATTCGAGATAGAGCATCACACTGGATCCTGCCGGTACCTTTTTGCCCGCCGACGGTTCCTGCATTACTATTGTACCACCACTGCCGCTGGTTTCAACTATAAATCCTAATTCACTCAACAACTGGATGGCCTGTTTAGGCTCATACCCCTCCAGACTGGGGACCGTCACCTCCGAGGCGCTGAACCGCGGGCTGGCGGAATAGAGCAAAATGCTTGAGCCTTGAGGTACCCGGCTGAAGGGTTTAGGAACCTGGTCACTGATTGTTCCGTCAGTGCCATCACTTTTCACATCCAGCCCTGCTTTGCGAAGTTCCTGCACGGCTTCAGATAAAGATAAGTTAATGACATTGGGCACCGTCGTATGAGGGGTATCGTCGCCAGGCTTAGGAGCAATATCCTTGGCGGACAAGCCCAGATACTGCATCACGTTTTTTATGACATTACTGGCAACAGGCGCTGCAATTTGCCCTCCATAGTATAAACCCTGGGGTTCATCTATGACAACTAAAACCACGATCCGAGGCGCATTGGCAGGCGCCATTCCAATGAAAGATCCCACGTATTTGCCGCTGGCATAGCCGCCGCCTGCTCCTGCTTTTTGCGCCGTACCGGTTTTGCCTCCAATATGCATCCCCGGTATGTAGGCGTTTTTCCCCGTTCCATTTTCTACAACACTTTCCAAAATTCCTGTCATTTTTTTGCTGGTAGCGGCATCCAAAACTTGGACCTTCACATCAGGATGAAACGCGCGTATGAATTGACCGTTATGGTCCTGCACTTCCCTCACAATTTGAGGCCGCAGCAGTTTTCCTCCATTGGCCACCGCCGATACTGCTGATACCAGTTGTAAAGGCGTTACGGCAATACTTTGGCCGATGGATATCGTCGCAATGTTAATCGGTTTTACTTTTTGCCGGTTAATGACCAGCCCCTTGGCTTCGCCGGGCAAATCTACATCCGTCAGCCGGCCAAACCCAAAGGCGTCAATATAGTCATAAAACCGATCCTTCCCTATTCGTAACCCAACATTAACGAAGCCGACATTACAGGAATTTTCCACGATCTGCAGGAAAGTCTGGCTGCCGTGTCCGCTGCGCCGGTGGCAGTGGATGTGCCGGCCTTGGACTTCGACTGATCCCGGATCGTAAAATCGGCTGTCCAGGGTTACCAGTTTTTCTTCTAAGGCCACTGCCGCCGGAATGATTTTGAAAGTGGACCCCGGCTCATAGGAATTGGACACCGCAATGTTACGCCAGGCGGAAGAAGGATATTCGGCAAAACGGTTTGGATCATAATCCGGCCGGCTGGCCATGGCCAACAGTTCTCCTGTCTGGGGGTCCATGACCAGGATGCTCCCCCCTTTGGCCTGAGTATTTTTCATGGCTTGTTCCAATTCACGTTCCACAATCTGCTGAATTACGATATCAATTGTTAGGTAAACATTATTTCCTTCCACCGGAGCAACGTAACGGGGACTGGAATAGGGAATTTCCCGCCCCCGTGCGTCATTTTCAACCACAATACCCCCGGGACGGCCTCGCAAATAGTTGTCAAACGTAAGTTCAATTCCATCCAGGCCCTGACTGTCAATCCCGGTAAAACCCAGCACATGAGAAGCTAAATTTTCATAAGGGTAATGCCGCCGGTTTTCCTGGGTCAGACCAATGCCCGGCAGGTTCAGCTTCTTGATTTCCTGAGCGGCGGCGTCGTCAATTTTACGATCAAGCCAGATAAACGCCTGGCGTCTCTTTAACTTTTGCACCAGAAGATGTCTATCTAAAGGTAAAATAGCAGCCAATTTGGCTGCTGTTTGGTCGGCGTCTGTTATTTGAGCCGGAATCGCGTACAAGGATTCTGTGCTCACACTTACGGCTAATTCCTTGCCATTTCTGTCGAAAATGATTCCTCGTTTGGCTTCCACCGGAATATGGCGTAGCCGTTGATCGGCAGCGTGCTCTGTCAGCCAGGAGCTTTGAAAAAACTGTAAATAAACCAGGCGGCCGGCCAAACCTATCATAACCAGCGTGACGAAAAGAAACAGCCAGGCAAGCCGTTTTCTAATCGTAACATGTGATGCCGAGACCACTCGTCCCCCCCCTATCTCATCAAGGATTCAACCCCCTAGGAGACCGTTGAAAAAGGCCCATCTGCGTCGTTACTCCTGCGGGCGCGCCCTCTCGAACGTACTGTCTGCGCGCGCGTCCTCATCGCGCCTAGCATCTGGACCCTTTTGAACGGTCTCAGTTTATAGGAGACCATTGAAAAAGAGGCCGGGATGCAAGGAAAAAGGATGGTTTTCCGCAAATGTCAGGCGGCTTGTGGTCTGGCTGTTGCTTTTCGTCTTGTTGTTAGTTCGCCTTTTTCCCTGCTGTCCCGCCGAAAAAATTCTGCGGTGCAATCATGCCTAATTTGGAGGAGGCAATGGACTGGATACGTTGAGGTGACCGCAGTTTGGCGATTTCCAGCTTCAGTTGTTCATTTTCCTTATCCAGTTTGCGAATTTCCGACCTGATCTGCGCGATCTGATAGCCGTAACGAACGGTAAACTCGCTTTGAATGGTAAGCAATACTGCAAAACATATGAACAGCAAGGCAATTTTGCCGCATTTTTGACGTAACGCGACATTTACCTTTGCTACTTCGACTTTCTCAGGCTGGACTGTTGTTTCCGGTTGTGCCAACCACTCCTGCTTCTTATTTACTAACATATCTATTAACCTCCCCAATTTTTAGACCAAATTACAAATAAATTACAATTTTTCCGCAACCCGTAGTTTGGCGCTGCGTGAACGGGGATTGTTTTCTATTTCGTCGGCGGCGGGAGAAAGTGCCCTGCCTATTGCTTTTACTAAGGGTTTACGATTGCACACGCATATAGGAAAATGCGGCGGACACGTACAAGGTTTGGCCAGATTTTGAATGGTCTGCTTCACAATCCGATCCTCCAGAGAGTGAAAGGTAATCGCGCACAACCGGCCGCCTGTTGTCAACAAATCGACTGATTTTTCCAGAACCTGCCTCAGGACTTCAAGTTCCCGATTCACTTCGATCCGAATGGCCTGGAAGGTGCGTTTGGCCGGGTGAGGTCCTTCCTTCCGGGCAGCGGAGGGAATGGCCCGTTTAATGACCTGAACCAATTCCCCGGTGGTACCGATGGGTTGCCTGTCCCGCTCGACAACGATGAATTGCGCGATGCGCTTTGCCCAGCGCTCTTCTCCGTACTCATGAATCACCCGGGCCAGATCAGCCTCGGAATAATTATTCACTACCTGGTAGGCCGATACCCGTGCCTCAGGATCCATCCTCATGTCCAGAGGACCGTCCTGCATGTAAGAAAAGCCCCGTTCAGCAGTATCCAGCTGATACGACGACACACCCAAATCCAATAAAATGCCGTTAACCTTTGACAGCCCCAAGTCCGATAAAACCCGGTCCACTTCTCTGAAGTTAGCGTGGACAATATGCACACGGCATTGAACAGCGGCTAATTTTTCTCTGGCAGCTTTTATGGCAGCCGGATCCTGATCGATTCCCACCAACTGTCCCTGAGACAATAGCCGCCCAGCTATGGCTAAGGTGTGGCCTGCACCGCCCAAGGTACAATCCACATAGATACCCGCCGGGTCTGTCACTAAAGCGGCTACGGACTCTTCTAATAAAACCGTGGTATGCTGAAAACTCATAACATCGCCCCGTATACTAAATTCCCAGATCAGCCAATTGCTCGGCAATTTCCGTTACCGCCTGGCTGGTATCGGCGTTATAGGCTTCCCAGGCGTCCTTGTCCCAAAGCTCTATCCGGTTCAGTACCCCGATGACCACCACATCCTTGGATAATGCCGCATATTCCCGCAAAGTTCCCGGCAGCAGCATCCGCCCCTGTTTATCACATTCGATTTCGGCCGCACCGGCGAAAAAGAAGCGAACAAAGGCTCTGGCTTCGGCTTTAGCCAGCGGCAGTTCCTTCAATTTTGTTTCTATGTTACTCCATTCCGCTTTGGGATATACGAAGATACATTTCTCTAATCCTTTGGTGGCAATAAAACTATCGCCCAATTCCTCCCGAAATTTGGCGGGCAGAATGATTCTTCCTTTATCATCTATACTGTGAGAATATTCACCCAGCAACACAGTGCATCACCCTGTCGTTGTTCTACCACTTTACTCCACTTTGTACCACTATTTCATTATTTTCTGGACGAATAACAAAATTCCTTCCATCTGGGTTGAAATTTCAGGAAAAAGTATACATGTTTTTAAGTTAGGCATAATTTCAGGAGAATAGAAAAGGATATAAACAGGCTGGTATTTGTGAATAAATGTTGCTATAATTTGTTTAGCTGATGAACTTTCATCCGGCGAGGAGGTAACAGATACTATATGTCTGAAATCAACAAGGAAATGGGCATTATTGAAGTCGTTGAAAAATATCCGCAAACCGTTGATGTATTCAGAAGCCATGGCATGGGATGCTTAGGATGCGCCGCTGCGCGCTTCGAAAACATTGAGCAGGGCGCCATGGCTCACGGTATCGATTTGGATGCCTTGATCAAGGACCTGAACAAAGTGGCGGAAAAATCTCACTGAGTCCTTTTAGATGAGAGTCAAAAGCCCCGGATGTATGACATCCGGGGCTTTTGACTCTCAGACTTTGTCCTTGGATATATATATTTTTGCGGCCACTTCCGCATCAATCGCCAGTTCCATATGGTCAATACGGATCACGTAGTTTGGCCTGACCTGCAGCAGATCAATCATGATACCGGGCAAAAGACCGTAAGCCATAAGCTTTCGCCGATGACCTGCATCGATAGTGGAAAAAGCTTCAACCCTGGCCCTATGCCCAACCTGAAGTTCTTTTAATGTTTGATGGGCCATGACGTTTCACTATCCTATCTTTTCTTTCTAAAATCCCAGGATGCTGTAGAGAAAATGCACCAGCCAGCCCGATCCCAGGGCAATCAGTGCGACCACCAGCAAAATCGCCAGTGAAACCAGGAAACCGCGCTCCTTGACCATCATGACGGTCTGGGCGATACAAGGGACAAATACTGTCAGGGACACGGCCGCCGTCAATAACTGTCCCTCATTCAACAAGCCTTTGGCGCACAAATCAAACAGGCCGGCAGTCCCATAATCCCGGCGGAAAAACCCCAGCAAAAAAACCTGGCCCATTACCGGCGGCAGCCCCATAAGCGACATCACCGGCCGCATCAGAGAAATCCAGCGTTCCAGCAGCATCAGTTCATCGGCCAGCCACAAACTGCAGCTCACAACAACAAAAATCGGAACAATTTCGACGAAATACATTTCCATCCGGGTCCAGGCTTTCAGGAAAACATTAGACAGCCGGGGCATCCTCAGAGGAGGGATCTCCAAATAAAAGGCATTGGCCTGGCCGGGAATGATCCGGGCGCTGATATAGCCAAACAGTCCAAAGATAAACAGCAGACATCCCAGCCACAGTAGTAATATCCGGGGACTGCCTGATAATATAGCTAATACGACTCCTAACTGGGCCGAACAGGGAATGGCCAGCGCCAGTAAGAAGGTGGCCAGCAGGCGTTCCCGCCTGGTTTCCAATGTCCTGGTCACCATGACCGCCATTGTGCCGCAGCCAAAACCCAGAGTCAGAGGGATCACTGCCCTGCCGTTCAGGCCAAACCACTTAAACATATTATTTAATAATAAGGCCAGGCGGGGAAGATAACCGCTGTCTTCCAGCAGGGCAAAAGCCAGAAAAAACGTGCCGACCACTGGCAGAATAATCGCCGCAGCATAACGAAAGCCCAGTGTAATTACCCCATATTCTCCCATTAGAAGCGATTTCAGCCAGTCAAGTTCTATATATTTGTCTATCAAGGCTTGTAGTAAGGGAAGCAAAAAATCGCCGAAAACTTCTTGGTTCATATAATCCACCAAATACCCTGCCCCAAACCGGCCGACAAATTGATACAGCCCCAGATAGATCACAAAAATCAAAACCACTGCCCCGGTGAAAGGCTCTCTGGTCCACCGGTTCACTTTGTCATGAAACGGATGACTCTCTCCCCCTTCCTGGCGGATGCAATGTTCCAGCAGCCGGTCGACTTCAGCTTGCCGCTGTACAGTCAGGAGAAACTCCATTCCCTGAGGATAAAGGCCGGCGCATTGCTCCAGCTCTTTTCTGACCCGTACGCCACCGGGACGGGATAGAATCAGTTTTTGCATGCCGGCGTCTCTCTCCAGCAGCAGAACGGCGATGATACGTTTTGTCATTCCCTTTTTTGATAGCTGGTCGACAAAATCAAGCTGGGCACTGATCCTTGCAATGACCTGCTCAATGTCAGGGGACAGTAAAACCGGCCTGGCAGCAATGGTTTTCCATAGAAGGATCTGCTGTTTCAGTTCCTTGAGTCCATAGCCCTCGGCAGCCGAAGTGGCTACCACCGGAATCCCTAATCTTTCTTGCAGAATCCTTATGTTGATACGTCTGCCGGCCTTTTGGGCTTCATCCATCATATTCAGCTGCAGCAAGACGCGAAATCCGGCATCCAGAAGCTGCAGAGTCATCCTGAGGCTCCGCCGGATATTCTTGGCGTCCACTATATGAATCACCAAGTCAGGATGTTCCTCAAACAGCAGCCGCCGGGTGACCTGTTCTTCCTCGCTGGTCGGGATCAGAGAGTAGATCCCCGGTGTATCAACCACTTCAAATCTCACTCCGTTGAGCCGCATCCTGCCGCGGGTAACATCCACCGTGGTCCCGGGATAATTCGACACCGTGGCGTATAAACCGGTCAAATAGTTAAACACCATGCTTTTCCCTACATTGGGATTGCCGATCAAGATTATTTTACGCTTCTCTGCCTCCATGGGTTCCACCCCCTTGATCCACGCCGTCTCACCAAGACACTAAGGACCATGCTATTTTGTATTCCATTTCTCAGGGGAATATCCATAAAAAAACAAAGGGCGGATCAACAATTGATCTCCCTTTGCTTTCTCAGAGAATACCGGTAATAGTCTACTCCGCCGCATTCAAATGATGAATATCGTTTACCAAAGTGACAATGGCCTGTTCACCATAGTATTCTACAATATTCACAGCCGTATTGTCCTGCCGTATCGCCCCCACATAGTCAAGAGGCATATGCAGGGCTGCGCACAGAACCGCGCGGATGGCGGCGCCGTGGGACACGATGATAATAGTTTGCCCGTCGTGTTTTTTCACCAGTTCCAACACGAGCTGCTCCATACGCTCTTGTACCTCAGTATAGGTTTCTCCTCCCGGTATCTGTACATGCCCCGGGGAGTTAACAAATTGCTCGGCTTCATCGGGCCAGCGTTTTTGAATCTGTTCATAGGTCAGCCCTTCCCAGTCCCCAAACCAAAATTCCCGCAACTGGGCAAAAGAAGCCACCGGCAATCCGAATTGACCGGCAATTCTCTCAGCGGTTAAGAAAGCCCGGCTAAGGTCACTGGAATAAATCGCGACAACCTTTTCACGGGACAGACGTTTGGCTACCAGATCAGCCTGGCGGATGCCCTGGTCCGTAAGAGAAATATCCGTATGTCCCTGGTATTTTAACTCTTGATTCCACAATGTTTGCCCGTGCCGGACAAAAATAATTCTTGTCATACCTTATTATTCTCCCGTACAATTTGTAATCGCATGAATCAATGCATCATTTTGTTCCGCAAGCTTTACCGCCAACCGGATAAAGGCCGCCGACAAGCCGCGATAATTGCTGCAATCCCGAATCAATACGCCGCGCTGCATCAACAACTGCTGCCACTCGGCCGCTATCCTGCCGGTATGTCCGACATCCACTAAAATGTAATTAACAACCGGTTTCAGCGGTCTCCAGCCTGGTATGGCGCATAATTTGCGGAAAAAATCATCTTTTGCCGCATGCATGATCCGCTTGCTCGTCTCACTGTAAGATACGTCCTTTAATGCCGCGACTCCTGCTGCCTGGGCTAAACTGTTCACATTCCAGGGATCTTTGCCTTTATGAAGAATTTGAGAAATCCGCTCACTGCATAAGGCAAACCCCAATCTCAGGCCGGGTAAAGCGTAAAACTTGGTAAGAGACTGCAAAATGACTAAATGATCATTTTGGTCTAATAACCGCCGACAGGTAAAATCTCTGTCATCCGGCAGAAAATCAATGAAAGACTCATCAACAACCACCAGGCAATGGTGGCGCTGACAACATGCTAGCAGGTGTTCTATTTCGGTATTAGTCAGCATGGAACCGGTAGGATTGTTAGGATTTCCCAAAAATAGGATATCCATACGCGCCACCAAATGTTCCAGAACTGCCGCATCGTAGGTAAAATCATTATCCGGGCTTAGCGTGTAATAGCAGATCTCAGCATTAGCGGCCCGTGCCGCCCGTTCGTATTCACTGAAAGTTGGCGCTGTAACCAGAACGCGTTTCGGGTTGATCATATGGCAGAGAATATAGAGCAGCTCGACAGCGCCGTTGCCGGCAACAATAGAGGTAACAGGGACCTGATAGCGCTCGCTGATAGCCTGCTTCAAAAGAAAAGCCTGAGGATCAGGATAATGCACCAGACTGTCTATCTCCCGGGCCAGACAGTCACGCACGCTGGCCGGCAGGCCGCAGGGATTGATATTGGCGCTAAAATCCAAAATACTCTGCCAGGGGACCTTCTGGTCGCGAGACAACCGATGGATGTTTCCGCCATGGACATCAGTAAGTTGCTGTCTCATCCGGCAGCCTCCTTTCAATTTGCAAACCACCGGATATCAGCCGGACGGTCCGCAGATAAGTGACATCGCTGCACCCATCTAGAATCGCCTGTACGCATGGGGCGATTGCGGCCAGGTTATTTTCCGGAAAAAGAACCCCCATGACTGTGCCGCTATGAGCCACGTTTACGCCCACCGCGCCAAATTTCGGGGTAATCTCTAAAAACGTATCCAAACACGGCTTAGGTAAAATACCCTGATTGGCAACCGCACTCAGGGTAGCGCCGCGTCCAATGAGGCCGCCATCCTGCTGGGTGATGCCCCGGCTTACTAGCTGTATAGCTTCCCGTACCAGCGACTCCTTTGCATGATTCAGTCTGGCCAGATCCTGGCGGGAATTGAACAGCAAGGTATCCACCTCACCGCCAGCGTCAAATACGGCAATAAACAGCCGGGGCGGCATCCCCAGACTTTTGCGGATCAGTCCGTGTACATGATCAAACATGCTGATGCCGGGGTAAAAAATACCGTCAGTTGGCTCTATCGTCAAGGAAATATCCGCTATTTCATCCGGCGTCAGCATCCGGTTGAAGTGCAAGGCAACCGCCTGGCAAGCGGCGCTTATGTCGGCGCTGCTGGAAGCCATTCCTTTGCCGACAGGCAGCTGAGATGAGATGCTAACCTGGATCCGGTGCTCGCTGATGCCTAAATAGTCTAAAGTAGCCGTGACAGCCTGCCGGGTTTTGCAGCCGGCGGCGTCATCAGGTTGTTGCCTGTTCACTTTCGCAACCGAGTAAAGATCAACCGGACAGGTGATCAGAAAATTTTTGCCGTCCAGAGTCCCCTGCACCAATTCGCCGCAAGTTCCCGGGGCTTTCACTGTTTCTCCCATGTCTATTCTCCTTATACTACTCAGCCGATTAATACGACGGACAAAAAGACTGCCGCCTGCGTTATTTCCGTCAGGGCGCCATAAATGTCCCCGGTAAGACCGCCTAACACGCGAGTTACGTAGCAGGCAAAACTCACAGCCACGGCTAAGCCGATCATACTGCTGATTAAGTACACCGGTCCCACCAGGGATACAATGATCAGAGAAGAAACAGCCGCAAACCCCAGACTGAATCGATCGGCATACTGGGCAAACGCTTTACCCATCCCTTCCGGCCGGGCATAGGGAAAGGATGTAATGCCGATGACCATTGCCAGCCGTCCCACCACCGGCGCTATTAGCAGTGCCGCCAGCAACTGCGCTTGGGGCAGATCCAGCAAAACCGACCCCTTTATCAAAAGCAGGCAGAGAAAACCAACAACACCGTTAGCCCCTACCCGGCTGTCTTTCATAATCTCCAGCATACGTTCCCGTGACCGGCCGGAAAATAAACCGTCCATGGTATCCATAAAACCATCGCAGTGCAATCCTCCGGTCAGGGCAATTTCCAGCACAATAATCGCGGCGGTAAACAGGTGTATAGGGAGCCGCTCCGCGGCAATATAGGCGAAACCATACAAGACCAGACCAATCACCAGTCCGATCAGGGGGAAAAACTTTACGCTTTCCCCAAAACTTTGCGGCGTCCATTCACTCTGCCGCACAAAACGGATGCGGGTAAGAAACTGCAGCCCGGTTATAAAATCGGTAACAGCAACCCGCCGGCAAAACCATTGAAACCATCGTACATCCATCACAAGCAGCCTCCTGTACCTTCCGGTTTACATATTGGCAATCGCTGCGGCAGTCAGGGTGAACAACCAGGTAGTCACATACATCAGCCGTATCGTGGCCTCGATATGCCCCGGCTCAATAGGATTCAGCCTATCGCCCATCAAAGCCCGCTGGGACGGCTTTCCTCCATAGTAATTCAAGCCGCCCAGTTGTATTCCTAAAGCTCCGGCAACGGCGGCTTCGGGAATGCCGCTATTGGGGCTGGGATGTTTGGCCGCATCGCGGAGCATCATCTTTACGGCCATCAACCCGCTCAACCTGAGCGGAAAACAGGCTGCAACCAACAGGATGCCAGTAATACGGGCGGGAATATAGTTGAAAACGTCGTCGGTCCGGGCGGCAACCATACCGAAATCCATATACTTTTCATTCTTATACCCCAGCATGGAATCCATCGTATTGACGGCCCGATACACGAAAGCCAAGGGCAGGCCGCCAAGCAAGGCATAAAACAAAGGAGAAATAATCCCGTCAACGATATTTTCGGCAACCGTTTCCACCGTGGCTCGGGATACTTGATGGATATTGAGACCGGCTGTATCCCGGCCGACAATCCAGCTGACCTTACCACGGGCCTGGTCAAGATCGCCCGCTTCCAACAGAGCTTTGATCTCCCTGCCGGCCTGGGCCAGACTGCGCGGTGATATGACAAAGGAAAGAAGCAAAGCGCCTCCCAGCAGTTCCGGCAGCGGCGGGAGCAGAGCCAGCAGTTCTGTGGCCAAACGGGCCGTAAAATAGGTAAGAATCAGAACGCTAAGCACCAGGATAGAACCGGCCATCCGTTTGCTGTTAGGCGCCGCCAGGGGCGATCTCAGTTTCCGCTCTAAAAAAGCGATCAGGGCCCCCATCTGGACCACCGGATGAAACCGCGTTCGCGGATCCCCGATGATCCAGTCCCATAACAGCGCCAGAGGCAGCAGGTAATGTATCTGACTCATTTGGCAGCACCCATGATCTGATAAATCAGATCCATATTCAGACTCTTGCGCACAGTATCGGCAAGCCGGTCATAGCTTTTTTCCTTGCGATCCCTGAAGTTTTCTTTCACTTCCAACGGTGTTAATCCCTTGCGCTGCCGCAGGGCATTAATGACTGCCCGCCGGTAGCCGTCATTGTCAAAAATGCCATGAATATAAGTCCCCATCACCAAACCGTCCGGAGTGACAACCCCGTCTTCAGCCTGAATCGGCTGGCCCGATCTGACGGCAATCGTAAACGCGGAGCGGACCGCTTCGACGAAATCGGTGCGTCCCATATGGATCTCATATCCCTGGAGCTGATCATCTGAATAATTGATGCCCAAAAATGCATGATTGCGGCAGCCGGCGCAGACCTGATGCGTCATTTTCGTGGCGGCGAACTCAGTGACAATAGGCAATAATCCCATCCCGGCAATAAAGTCTAAGTTTGATTCAGTATGAAACGGGTCATGAATTTCCCGACCCAGCATCTGGTATCCGCCGCAAATGCCGATAACAGGGACACCAGCCTCGGCCAGACGGCGGATTTCCTGTTCATAGCCGTTTTGACGCAGATAAACCAGATCCTCCACCGTATTTTTGCTGCCCGGCAGGATCACTAAATCAGGCTGCCCGATCTCATCCCCCGGACGAACATACCGTACAGCCACATCCTGTTCATGGGCCAGCGCCTCAAAATCAGTAAAATTAGAAATTTTAGGAGTGCGCAACACCGCTACTTCGATATCCCGCTGCCCCACAACCGTTTTGTCATCCAGGGAAACCGAATCTTCATCATCAATTCCCAGATTATCCAAAAACGGCACGACTCCGACTACCGGTTTTTGCGTCTTATTCTCGAGAAAATCCAGAGCCGGCCGCAGCAATTCCAAATCACCCCGGAACTTATTGATCACAATCCCTTTGACCATATCCCGTTCGGCAGGATCCAGCAGTTCCAGCGTACCGACAACAGAGGCCAAAGCCCCTCCTCGGTCAATATCCGCAATGAGCAGCACCGGCGCCTGAGCCAGTTTGGCCACTCGCATATTGACGATATCATTGGCTTTTAGATTGACTTCCGCCGGGCTTCCCGCTCCTTCAATAACCAATACTTCATATTGGTCTGACAGGCTCTTCAGGCTCTGTTTCACTGTGTCCAAAGCCTGTAAACTATATCCGGCATGATATTCCTTTGCCGACATAACCCCTACCGGACGGCCCATGAGGATGACCTGGGAACTGGCATTGCCGGTGGGCTTTAAGAGCACCGGATTCATTTCCACCGAAGGTTCCACGCCGGCAGCCTCAGCTTGGACCACCTGAGCCCGGCCCATTTCACCGCCATCTTGCGTCACATAAGAATTTAAGGCCATATTTTGAGCCTTAAACGGCGCCACCTTCCATTGATCCTGTTTAAAAATCCGGCATAAAGCAGCGGCAAGAATACTTTTTCCCACATGGGAACTCGTTCCCTGCAGCATGATAAATTTCGCCATATTACACCTCTTTCGGCAGTCTTAAGGCCAGTGGCTTGATGTTGATCGCCAGTCCGCTGACTGTCAGGTAGACTTCGTCAGCCCAGGCGGCAACCTTTTGATTGGCCTTTCCCGCCAAGTCCCGGAACTCTCTCGCCAGAGCATTCTCCGGCACAATCCCCATGCCGACTTCGTTGGATACGATGACGACAGTGGCATCAGAGGCCCTGGCAGCTGCCATCAGCCGATCAATAGCCTTCATGACCGCCTGATGCCTCGTTTCGGCATTCGTTTGTCCGAAATCATAGGATAATAACAAATTACTGATATAAATAGTCAGGCAGTCCAACAAAACGGCCTGACGGCCGCAGATTCCCGCCAGATGCTTCTCGACGGCAAACGGAGCCTCAATGGTCTGCCAATCAGCCGGACGCCGTTCTTGGTGAAGCCGGACCCGGAGTTCCATCTCTTGATCATAAATCTGGGCCGTAGCGATATATACCACGTTTTCCCCCAGACCGGCGACGTATTTCTCCGCGAAGCCGCTCTTACCGCTTCTGGCTCCGCCTGTAACCAGTACGATCTTACCTGCCATATTATTTTCCCTGCCTTAGCCGCGTGAGGCGGCGTATATCATGCATTTTCGAATAAAAGAATCCGCTGCCCCGGGACTACCTGCAAAATGGATGTGCAAATAGGACGCCAGAATATTCCCTTTGGCATATCCGGCTGGATACGCAGCGCCGGTGCGCATCTTTTTAAACTGAAACGCCCAGGGGAAGTCATCGCCGACTATCTCCGGAATCATCCGGGAAAAATGAAATTCGTGTCCGCGCAGTACAGCCTGCGCCTGGCACAACAAGTTGTCGTTCCAGGCCGTGGCTTCAATGTACCCCACTGTCTCCAGCTTAGAATGCATCTGGCATCTGGCCGGAATAAGCCCTGCCATTTCGTATGGCTGCTGCTCAAAATCAATGAGCTGCCGGGTTAAATACATCAAACCGCCGCACTCGGCATAGACAGGCATCCCCTGTCCGGCCTTCTCCCGTATATCACAGAGCATCCCCCGGTTTACCGCCAATTCTTTGGCAAACATCTCGGGAAAACCTCCCCCCAGGATGATACCGTCTACAGGCGGCAGCTTTGAGTCTTCGAGCGGGCTGAAAAAAAACAGTTCCGCCCCGCTGGCAGTCAATACCGCCAGGCTTTCCGGGTAGTAAAAGGAAAAGGCGGCGTCACGGGCAATCCCGATTCGTACTGCCGGCGGAGACTGTCGCTGAGGCAGGGAAGGAGCCTCAGCACAAATGATCGCTGGAGCTTGCGCCGCAATCCGCTGTATATGTTCTATATTAACGCTGCGTTGAACTTGCTGGCGCATAGCGTCCACTGACTTTTCGGTTTCCCGTTCTGTCACCGGCGTCAGACCCAAATGCCGTTCGGGCATGATCAAAGCCTGATCCCGGTATAAACACCCCAAGACCGGAATCTGCAGCTTCTCCAGAGCGCCAACCACTGTCTGACGATGAGAATCGGACCCCAGGCGGTTGACGATAACTCCTGCCAGTTTCAAATCCGGATCATACATGTTGAAACCAAGAACCGTGGCGGCGATACTTTCCCCGGCGGATTTAGCATCCACCACCAGCACCACCGGAGCCTGCAGCAGTTTGGCAATGGCTGCAGTACTGCTGACGCCGTGACGCCCTCCGTCGAATAAGCCCATGACCCCTTCGATAATTGCGATATCACTGGACTGGGCCGAGTCGGCGAAAATCCGGACCAGCTGATCCTCCGGGATCAGCCAGGTATCCAGGTTGTGAGCCGGTTTGCCGCTGGCGGCGGCATGAAAACCGGGATCTATGTAATCCGGCCCTACTTTATAGGACTGAACTTTATATCCTTCCCCCCGCAAAGCAGCCAAAAGCCCGGTTACTACGGTGGTCTTGCCCGCGCCGCTATGAGTGCCCGCAATTACGATCCTTGGTATTTTAAAACCGGCCATGACATTCACCTCCCAGTCGCCTTACATGACAATCGTCAATTCATATACAACAGAGCGTTAACCGCAGACGCGGCAATCGGGCTGCCGCCCTTATTGCCCAGTACGGTAATATAGGGAACCGGCGATTCAGCTGCCAATAGATCCTTCGACTCGCTGGCGCCGACAAACCCGACGGGAACACCGACGATCAGGCTGGGACGAATGCCGGTTTCCTGCATCATCTTCATCAGTTCAAACAAGGCAGTGGGAGCATTGCCAATGGCGACCACAGAGCCATCCAGCTTGTCACCAAAGGACCGCATGGCTGTCATGGCGCGGGTGGCTCCGGTTACTTTGGCGGCGGCAATAACCGACGGATCGCTGATCAGGCAGTGCACCTTACCGCCCCAGGCGCCCAAACGGGTTTTATTAATGCCAGTCCGGACCATTTCTACATCGCAAAAAATATCCGCACCCTTTTGCAGCGCCTGACACCCGGCCTGAATCGCCGTTGGATGGATTCGTATCCAATTGGCGTAGTCTGGATCGCCGGCAGCGTGAATGATGCGGGAATAGACCTTAATTTCAGGTTCGGATAAATTTAGCCTGTCCAGATACGGACGGATGATCTCCATACTGCGGTTTTCAATTTTTTGGGGTTCTATGATATATTCCATCGGACTGCCTCCTTTGACCAATAAACCGTAATACATCTTCAACCGAATGAACGATACAGGGATAAATCACCTTGGGCCGGTCAATGACGACGATCGGCAGTTCCAGATCCATCGCTGCCTTCAGTTTGGTATCACTGCCTCCTACCGTGCCGCTGTTTTTGGTTACAATAACCTGAGTCCGGTATTCGCGGAACAACTGGATGTTCAGTTCCCGTGAAAACGGTCCCTGCATGGCCACTACATCTCGGGGAGTAAAACCTAAACGGAAGCATTCGGCAATCACCGCCGGATCCGGCAATACTCTGGCGATAATCCTTTTGGCCGCCAGTAGCGGCTCCTGGCGAAAGACACCTAAGGAACGACTGCCGGTGGTGAGGAAGATCACCTCTCCCAGACCGGCTGACAACCGGGCTGCTTCCGCCGCCGTCTCCACCGTGTGCAGCCGGGCATAGTCCGGCAAAGGGACCTCTTCTCGTTCGTATCTCAGATAAGGAATCGACAGAGCAGCGCAGGCCTGTATAGCATTGGTAGAAACATCCCGGGCATAAGGGTGGGTGGCGTCGATGACCATTGAGATGCCACACTCGCCAAACCAGTCGATCATGCCCTGGCAATCCAGAGTATGATCGTTGACCATCACCCGTTCGTCATCGATCAATTGCCGGCCATAGGCGGTAGCTACCGATGCCATGACCGGATAGTTGCTGTCAGCAATGGAGCGGATGATTTCCCTGCTATCCTGGGTACCGCCTAAGACGCAGATCATATTATATAGCCCCGGGGGGTGATGATGCAGCCGTCTTTCACATAGGATTGGCTATTTCCAATAATAACCAGAGAAAACATGTCTATCGATTCTTTTGTGAAATCAGCCAGATTGCTGATGACTTTCGTCTCGCCCTTGCGGGTTGCCTGCTGCACGATTCCTACCGGAGTCTGGGCCGCACGGTGCCGCAGGGCAATATTGCGCACTTCTTCGATATGCTTCACCCGCTTGGTGCTTTTTGGATTGTACAACGCAATGACAAAATCGCCGGCAACAGCCATTTCCACGCGTTTCTGGATGATCTCCCAGGGTGTGAGCAGGTCGCTCAAACTGATCACTGCAAAATCGTGCATGAGGGGAGCACCTAAAATAGCGGCAGCCGCCCCTACCGCGCTGACGCCGGGAATCACTTCCGTATCCGGACGTTCGTCGGCCGGAAGCTTCATCGCCAGTTCCAGTACTAAGCCTGCCATACCATAAATGCCGGGGTCGCCGCTGGATACAACTGCAACCTTCCGGCCCTCAGCGGCATGGTCCACCGCAACCTGACACCTCTCTATCTCCTGCATCATGCCGGTGCCAACGACGGTTTTGCCTGTCAGCAGTTCGTCAATTAACTCTATGTAGGTATCATATCCGACTACGATTTCAGCATCCACAATAGCATTGCGGGCTCGCAGGGTCATATCCGGGAGACTGCCGGGACCGATGCCTACTACTGTGACACAACCTCGGTGATGGCTACTGTTATATTGGGGTAAACTGTCCTGTCCAGCAATAACCGGCTGGTCCGGCCTGCCAGCAAAGCTGCTGCTTCGCATACATTTCCCACTCCTATCTTATCCTCTACAAAACCTGACACCTTTAACTGATGCCGGCTGATACATTCCTGCAATTCTTCGTTCGAGTAAAATTCAACCGGTATTTCTATTTGCTGCGCTGCTGCCAGAATGCCGATTTCGTCTTCCTTTGCGACAGTGGTGGCCAGCATAGCGATACTCTTCATGCTACGGCCGATTTTTTTACAGGCATCAGCCACGGCGTTGAGAATCTCAGCGCCGGCAGTGCCTCGCCGGCAGCCCAGACCCACGACCAGGGTCGCCGGCCTGAGAAAGAGACAAGGTTTGACGACATACAGGTCTTTGTCCGATACAACAACCGCCATATCATACTGTTCCGCCTGAGACAGCAATTGCATCGGCAAAAACTGAACGCCGATCTCTTCTGCTGTATTCATATAGTAAGTTGGATTGGGCAGGGAATGATCCAGGAAAAAACCGACCCGGTCGCCGTTGACTATGGCGGCATTGATCAATTTCAGCTGGTCAAAGGGTTCGAGTGCCGTATCAAGTTTGACCGCCAGAATATCGGCCGCCGGTTTTTGGTTCACATCAGTAGCAGTAGTGATAACCGGATGAGCGCCCATTGCCGCCGCCACTTTCCGGGTTAATTCATTCGCTCCGCCAAGATGTCCCGATAGCAGGCTGATGGCGTGCTCCCCGGCGTCGTCCATAACCACAACTGCCGGATCGTAACGCTTGTCCAGTACATGGGGGGCTATAACCCGGACAACGATGCCGGTGGCCATGATAAAAATCAAGGCATCATACTGATTAAAAATAATCCCCGCCAGCTTGCCCAAGTGTTCATACTCCGCTGCTCCCGTTGGATTACGGCCGGTTTTGGCATACTGATCAATGTCATGATTCTCTGTGCCGCACTGCAGCGCCTGTGCCAGTTCGCCTGCCCTCGCCGCACCTTTGGCTGTTACTGAAATAATAGCTATCCGCATACGGACTCCCGGAACATATGGCCAAAATCCGGGGAGTAAAGCCGGGACAGTTCATATTCCGCAGCCAGGCAGTCACCCACAATGATTAGCGCCGTTCTGTCTATGCCTTCTGCAGCGACAGTTGCCGCAATGGTATTCAGGGTTCCCCGCATGATTTTTTGTTCCGGCCAAGAGGCCTTCTGGACGATTGCCACCGGCGTAGCAGGTTCGTAACCGCCTGCCAGCAATCGAGCCACAACTGTCTCCACCATGTGAACGCTCAAAAAAATACACATGGTGGCATGATGAGTCGCCAGGGTTTCCAATTGTTCCTTTGGCGGAACTGGCGTACGGCCTTCTAGACGGGTAATAATCACTGTTTGCGACACGGCAGGCAGGGTGTATTCGCGTTTTAACGCCGCGGCAGCGGCAAGAAACGAGCTAACGCCGGGCACCACATCATAGGAGATATGCCGCTGATCAAGAGCGTCCATTTGCTCCTGAATCGCTCCGTAGATACTGGGATCGCCTGTGTGCAGCCGGACGACTGTTTTATTCATGGCAATCGCCTTCTCCATTACCGCCACAACCTCATCCAGTGTCATGGATGCGCTGTTATGAATCTCACTCCCTGGCTTCGCGTTATCCAATAAAACCGGGTTGACCAGCGAACCGGCGTAAATGATGACATCAGCCGACTGCAACAGGCGCTGTCCCTTGACGGTGATCAATTCAGGGTCACCGGGTC
Source organism: Acetonema longum DSM 6540 (assembly GCF_000219125.1). Taxonomy (NCBI): domain Bacteria; kingdom Bacillati; phylum Bacillota; class Negativicutes; family Acetonemataceae; genus Acetonema; species Acetonema longum. The sequence goes on along the minus strand of NZ_AFGF01000269.1, from coordinate 66,980 downwards.
CGGCGCCGACAAAAAATACCTGCATGTTAAAACCCTTCTTTCTTTGCAATGATCAACGATGGATTCAGGGTCTGGGGTTTCCTTTCCAGCCCAGCCACATTTATTCCTTTTCCTTAATACAGGAAATTACGAAAACCGGATTCAACGCGTCAAACATATGCTTGGTCCCTGCCCGCCGCAGACGGGTCACTTGCATGCCGCTTGCCTCTACCGTATAATTTTCTTTCTTTTCCATAATAGTTACGGTTTCCAGAATTGTTTCCAGGGTTACAGCTGTGATGATCAATCGTCCCTGCTCGTATAGCAGTGCGTCGCACCGCTCCAGAACAGTTGGTAAATGACCGCCGGCCCCCCCCACGATGATTGCGTTGGCCTTTGGCAGATCTTCCAGGGCTTCAGGCGCCTCGCCGTGAATCACCCGGACATTGTCCAACCCGAAATGACGGCAATTGGTCTGAATCAGCCCGACTCCCTCCGGATTTTTTTCAACGGCGTACACAATTCCCTTCTGTGCCTGAAAAGCTGCTTCTATTGATATCGAACCGGTGCCGGCGCCGATGTCGATGACGGTATCGGCTTCGCCAATGCGGGCTTTTGCCAGAACCATGATCCGGATTTCCTGCTTAGTCATCGGGACAGAGCCGCGGATAAACTCATCATCGGCAATTCCCGGAAAGTACCGTTTCATCCCTGCACCACCATTACACAAGATTCAAATCCGGCAACGCTTTTAATCTCCGCCAGACTGAGCGCCAGTATCCTTTCGGAATCATAGGATAAATTTTCGCACAACCAGACTTTCGCCGTTTGGGGCCATCCTTGTTCCAGCAAATGTGCCGCCAGAAAGCTTGGATTGTGTACGGGATCGGTCAAGAGACCCAAGATTTTGCCGGGGATGTATCCCAGCGCCGGATTGCCGGCCACTTCCCTGCCATGCACACTGGTTAAATAAGCCTCCTGCCAAGGCAATCCGATCCGGGCGAAAGCCACCTGCACCGAACTGATGCCGGGAACTACCTCGATGATTTCCGATGGAAAGGACCGGCGAATGGCGGGCAAGAGACTATAAAAACCCGGATCGCCGGAAACCAAAACCGTCACATCAGACTGTGGCAATGCCTCCCGGATCCCATGGAGCACTTCGGACAGATTGCCGTCAATCTGTATTTGCTGTACATCCTCCCGGCCAAAAGTGGCCAATGCCCGTTTTCCTCCAGCCAGCACACGGGCCTGCTGAATTTTTTTCAGCGCTGCAGGGAGCAGGTAATCAGGCGCCCCTGGTCCTATGCCCACAATTATGACTTTATGTTCCATCCCAGGCTATCTCCTATCTGTTTTGCCGTTTGATCATACCCTAATACTTCTCCCCGCATGGTTACAATCACAGTTCCCACCGTTAAATCGCCGAACACATATTGCATTGCCCGCTCGCTGGCCTTCTGGGCCAGCAAAGGATACAGGCTGTGTAAACCTTGCTTCTCCAGAATTGGGATCGCTGCTTCCGTCGTATTGCATTGCAGAATTTCCCGTATGATCGCCTGGGAAGCGCCGGCTGCCCCGGCATAGGCTGCAATCGTTTCCATACGGGCGTCGGCCATACGATTGTGGGTATGAAAGATACCGGCGGCCACCTTGACCAGTTTGCCGAGATGACCAAACAGCAATACGCTTTTAAATTCCAGTTCAACTGCCTTTTCCAGCATAAATCCGATGAAGTTGCTGGTTTGCACAGTAGCGTCCTGGGGAAGATTGCAGCGGACGGCGATATCCTGACCGATCTTCCCCGGCACAAAGATCAGGTGCGGTTTTCCTAATGCCTTTACTACCTGCATTTGCGGCACCAGCGAATTTTTAAACGCCTCTTCGGACATGGGCTCAACGATGCCGGTAGTGCCAATCACTGACAAACCGCCGGCAATCCCCAATATAGGGTTCAGGGTACGCGCCGCAAGAGCTTCCCCGCCCGGTATGGAAACAGTAACACAGGCCCCCTGATCCTCCGGCAGAAGGTCCCGGACCGCTTTTTTAATCATGGTCTGAGGACCGGGGTTGATGGCCGGCTGACCGACCGCCACTGACAAGCCCGGCTTGGTCACGGTTCCCACCCCCGGTCCGGCCTTGATCACAATCTCCGCTGAGGGCAACAGAGTCACATCGGTGTAAATTGTTACACCATTGGTAATATCCGGGTCGTCGCCGGCATCTTTGACGACCGAAGCGCGCCCCCCGGAAAAAGTTTTCTCACTGGCTGCCACCGGCACAAACAAGGTGTGCCCCTGGGGTGTTTCTATTTCAACTATCGTCTTATGTTCGCCAAAATAAGCATACAGCGCTGCTTTCGCCGCTGCCGCGGCACAAGTGCCGGTAGTAATTCCCCGGCGCATTTTCTTTTCAGTCATGAAAAATCCCCCTGTGTGTAAACAGGGGGAAAACTGCCAATCAATTAAAAGTTATCCCACCTGCCTATCTCTCGTAGGTTATAACGGTGTGTCAGAACAGGCAGGTCTCCTGACTAAGGCTCATCGCTGTCTGCGCCTTCCCGGATTCAATCCAGTGGCACTTTGCAGAACAGGCTCCCCCTCACAGTGGCGGGACCGTGCCGGCTTTTCACCGGACTTCCCTTTTAAGCAGTTTGCACCTCTTCCCGGCTATGCAATTATGGTCATTATAATTTGATTCTGCAGTTTAATAAAGATTCCTGCCGGCTGAGGCTTACCTTTTAAAGAAATATTCCTGTTTTACTTTCTCCATAGTCCAAACGTCAGTCGCAGAGAGAATCAGGACATACAATACCAATATCAGTAAAGCAAGTGTGGCAGGCTCGCCGCCGGACCGATTGACCTCAGGGCATAGCTGGCATGAGTGAGCGGCTGGAGTTAAACGATATGCCTGATGAGGACCGGAAGCCTATCCTGCTGGGAAAAGCACCATTCCCCACTCAACAAATTCTTTTGCCAACAGGTCGATAGGAGGCCTGCAAATAAGCCTGATATAACTTCTCTTTGCTAACGCCGAATCTCTCCATGCGCCTGACAACGCTGGTCAGTGAAACCCAAAACCAAAATCCGCCATAAACGGGCGGATTCCGGAAATCGACGGCTAACACGCGTATATATCTGGGGTTATCAATAAAAGACTGCCGCAGTTTGCCGTGGCAGTGTCCCAAAGTCCTAAAAAATACGATGGACTTTTTTGGAAGCTTTGCCGTTTTTAAGGCCTCTTGAGCGTGAATCACTGCGGAGCGATATTTGTGGAGCAACCCGAATCACGCCCGCAACTTGAAAATCACCGGCAGAGTAGTAGAACATCGGATAACCTGGCCAAACCGATTTTTCGCCGGCACAAAACGCCATTGCCGTACAGCCGATATAGCCGCCTCATCCAACAGATCATAGCCGCTGGACCGATAGACAGTTACCTGTCCCGGAGCGCCATTCTCCATAATTTGGATTCTCAAAACAACCGTTCCTTCCCATCCCGCTTTTCTTGCCTCCAATGGATAGGAGGGTTTGATCTCTGCCAAAATGCGGGGAGCAGTCGAGTCACCGGACCCTGGGCCGGAACCCGGACCAATCCCTGAACCCGCACCCGATCCTACACCGGAACCGGAGCCCGACCCAGAACCCGAGCCCACACCGGAACCGGAGCCGGTTCCCAAGCCTGAACCCGAGCCAGAACTTTTATCCATAGGTTTGGCATCATCATCCCTTTTAGCGGCAAAAACGGCGTTTGCCGGCGGTTCTTTCGGCTGTTGCGGTTGTTCCGGGTGCTGCGAAATATTCTCCTCAACGCTTTCAACCGCTTCTTCTTGTTCCTGGTAAGTGGAGGGGGTCTCAGGGACAGAAGGAATCGATGCAGCCGAAGTATCCGCAGCAGATGTATCGGCGGCAAACACGGCTATTTCATCGTTGCCGCCGCCGCTGCCTCCTCCGCCGCCGCCTCCGCCTAATTCCAATTCGATATACTGTTCCGGAGCCATGACGATGATCAAGCCAAAGCCAAGCAGCAGGGTGATATGGATCACTAAAGAAATCGTCAACGCTTTGCCCCAGTCTGTTTTTTCCACCGCAATCATCAGATACCTCCCCGGGTGTCGGCCGGTAAGCCGGCGCCAATCCGCTGCTTTATTTTATCTCATATTGCCGCCGGATAGACTGCGGCGGTACGAGGGATCATTCCATCGTTTTAATAATCCGGATAATATGATCGTGGGACAATTCCTGCAAATGATAATAGGCCGCTCCCAAGGAATTTGTGACAGCAGAGGGCAAATATAAAAAAAAGGAAGTCCCCATGCGGGGACGGCAGTGCGTCTGCCGAACGCACCATACAACAACAATAAGGGATTTAAGATATGGCTAATTTTCCTCGCCAGCCAAAATAGCGTGGAAACCTTTCGACGAAAATTATAAAAGTCCCTTCCCGCAAAAGCATACAGAAAGGGACTTGTTAGCGGAGAAATCCATTGAAACAGACAATCCCGGCCAAAATAGCCGGGAAGGTAGATTACTCCATAATCCCCTCCCCATCGCTCGTGGGTAAAAAAAACGGTGACTGTTAGACAGGCAGTTCTCCTGGCTCTGGTTCTTTGCTCACCCACACCTTCCCAAGACACAAAGTCTCAGTGGCACTTTTCTGGGTTTGCTCCCCATTACAGTGGCGGGACCGCGCCGGCATTACACCGGACTTCCCTATTAAGCCCTTACGGGCACCTATCTCATTACTATTCAATTTTGTTTTATTGTAGCAAAGAATGACAATTCTGTCAAGCTGTCAAATCGCAATTAATCCGGTCTTTTGATTCTTATTTCTAATCTCATACCGTCCGAATTCAGAAAATGAAAAACATACCGACTGCATATTAATTCAACATTCCTTCACCTCTAGCGCCGGCAAAAACCCATATACTGATTCCACAGCCGCTCGGTCATATGGCAAGCGCCGCGCAGGCCCATAAACGGCAGATCGGTCAAAATGACTTCGTCATAGACAGGCATGGCGATGGTCTGACTAAGCACCGTCGGTGCCCGCTGCTGCAAAATAGCCTTTTCGTTGCCGCTGGACAGGAGCAGTCCTGCCGTCATTTCGTCCAGATACTGTTCGACAGCCCGGCCGTCGGTTTGTCCGTTCCAAACGGTACCCAAGCTCTGGGGGACAGGGTAAGACGACATCCCGTCCTGCAACACAAAGGTAATGGAACCCGAGGCGGCCCACTCGGCGGCAAGGACCTGGGCCAGCCCCAATGCGATGGAAGAAGGCGCGACAATCAGGGTGCGCTCAAGACACAATTCGCCCCATTGCCGCTGCAGGCGTAGCCTTCCCGGATCGGCACAGCAAAGCCGCCGCAGACCACATCTCCCAGCACATCGTAGAGGACAGTCTGCTCATCCTGTATCGCCTTCAGTTCTTTCAACTTCTCCAGAGCAACGATAATGCCGCGGCCGGCGCACCCTACCCCCGGTTCCGGGCCGCCGGCTTCCACGCATTTCACGCCGGCAAAGCATGTTTTCTGACCATATCCAGCACCATCTGCATACAGGTCCTGCCCAGCAGCAGCCGGGTAGAGTCGTTCTTGGGATCGCAGCCGATCTGGCAGACCGGATAGCCTTTTTCCGCCAGCGCCGCCGACACATTTGCCGCAGTCGTCGATTTGCCGATGCCGCCCTTACCGTAAAAAGCAATTTTTTTCATGATCGCTTCCTTTCTGATCGGAAAAGCCCATCTGTGGCCTCGAATCTGGGATCGTTCAAAAAGGTCCAGATGCTAGGTAAAAGCAACGCCTGCGTTGTCATACTGAAGAATTTAGGTGATTTTTCGGCTTATGAGAAAACAGCCGCTATTACCCTTTTCCCGAAAAGTCACATTCTGATAGCGCGACGAGGACGGGCGCGAGACTGTACGTTCGGAAGGTGCGTCGAACGCCCGCAGGAGAATGAAGTGACGCAGATAGGCCTTTTTCAACGGTCTCCTAATTGATTATTTGGGGCTCCTGCTTCACCCACACAGTCACACAAGGCAGGATTTCGGTTTTGCCAAAGCCGTTTTCCGCTGCATGCAGCCGGACTATTTTTCTGATGGCTTCATATTCTTCGCCGGCAAATATCTGAAAAGGCTGCACGATTACCTCGGTAAACCCTTCTTGCCGCAGGCGTTCTAAGGCCTGTTTCTCATTATCCACCTGAATCCCGTCGTGTTCCGCCAATTTTTCGATCAGGGCGCGGGACGCGAAGGCTTGACGCACCTCATAGTCAGGAAACTCCGCCCGGATTCTATGATCCATACCGTTCATCGCCAAGCGGCGGGCTTCCTGGTAGGTGGAGCCTATACCCACCATCAAAAAAGCGGTTTTTTCTGTCTTCTCCAAAGCATCATCCCTCTCAAAGTTATTGGGAAACAGACAGGCAAGGAGCGATAGCCGCAACAGCGGCAAAAAACAAACAGGCGGCCCTCCCTGAACCGCGCAGGAAAGGCCGCCTTACGCAAATACTGAACCCATATCCCGGCCCCGGCCGAAAACAACCGGCAAAAATTGCGTCGCTAATCCCCTTCCTATCGCTCGTAGGTCTGTAGCGGTGATTGTCAGACAGGCAGTTCTCCTGACTCCGGTTCATAGCACCCCTGCACCTTCCCAGAGCCCACGCTCCAGTGGCGTTTTCGCAGGATCGCTCCCCGTTACAGTGGCGGGACCGTGCTGGCTTTGCACCAAACTTCCCTATTAAGTCCTTGCGGACACCTATCCCGAATATTCGGTTATCAGCTTTATCCTAACATACCGGGGCACAGCGGTCAATCCTCAAACCCTGGGCCTGTTATGTTTATAGCTGCTGCCAGGCGACCAGCCCGCTGCTAATTCATGACAGTTTCTCTCGGCAAAAACGTAAACGTTTCCGGATCAATAATGCGGCTGAAACACATGGACGGTATACCGCCGTGCTGAACCACTTCCTGCTGAGTATCTTCAATGGCGGCTTTGGCGGCAGGCGCCAGTGGCATGCCTGAACAGATATTGGCGTAAAAACGCGGCATAAACATGCGGGAAGCTATGGGATTATAGCCATTTTCCATACCGATCATGACATAGAGCCGGCCCATATTCCTCAAATCCCGATTGTCCAGCTTACTGTTCAGCGTAATTAATTGAAGAGCCGGTGTTGCCCCCCGCAAATTTTTTACCAACTGAATGCGGTCACATTTGCTTTCCGCCTTTTTGCCGCCGGAAAAAATCAATTGCTTGTCATTGCTGCGGCCAATGATGTGGACCCAGTCCGGCTTGCCGTCAGTAACGGCTGCAATAACGTCCTCCGGCTGTTCGCAGCCGGCAGCACTCACTGTCACCAGGCCTGCGGCCACCTGTGCAACCGCTTGCCGGATCGTATCAAATTCCCGCATATTGTCGAGAAGATCCAGTTTAAGAATCAGCAAATTACGCTTAGCATCCATCCTAGCCACTCCTTATTGATTTGTCCGTGTGGCAGCAAATAAAGCACTGCCGCACGAAGCAACCATCAGAATGAGTATTCCGCGGTCATGTAATAGGTTCTTCCCTGTTGTGGATAGGCAACATTGCCCTTGTCAAAATGATCACTCTGTAAATAACGCATGAGCTGCTTAGGTCCCTGATTGGCGATATCATTAACACCGGTACTTAGTTTGAACTGCTTATCAAAGCTATATTTCATACCGATATTAAATATTCCCATTGGCTCATAGTACGCAGCCGTACCGGCATTATTAAGCCAGCTTAGTTTGTCCGTCCAGTTGTATTCGCCAAAGACGCTGAGTTTATCGCCGGGGAACCGATAATCCAGCCTGGCGTTGGCCGCCCACTCCGGTGTCCAGGGGAAAGGCTGTCCCTGCCATGCAGCATTGCTCGTATTATCATAAGCCTTAAACCCTTTGGTAATCAAGGAGTCCTGCCAGGTCGTGCTTAAAGTAAAATCAAATTGTTGCCAATGCATCTCATTGCTGAGCTCAAAACCCTGAATCTCGCCGGCGCCATAGTTCGTGTACCAGGTCGCGCCGGTCAAGGGATTAAAGGCGGTGGTCATCAGATTTTCTGACTTGCGATTAAAATAAGTCAAGGTAGTGTCGTTGTCCACGCCGAACAGCTGGCCGTTTCGATTGACGGATACATCCCAATTCTTACCGTGCTCCGCAAAAACTTCCGGACTCCATGAAGCTTCGCCTTTGCCTCTATTGCCCCTATACCATCTGCTCTGAAGGTTGACACCGTCGCCAAACACCTCATACCAGCTTGGCAGTCTGTGATAGGTGCCATAGGTGGCCCAAGTCGTCCACTGATCATTCCATTTTTTCTTAAGGCCAAGGTTATAGCTGTACAGCCAGCCTTCCCCTTCCATGACATCAATACCGATATTCGATTTTTGCGCCCGCACCAGCGGCGTAAAAGCCAAGCTGCCTCTGTCGTCCAGTTTCATAGTATCCTGAACTTGGAAATAGTAATTGCTCATATCGTATTCCGGCAGGAACAAATGCTCATAGCCTTTCCATTCTGGATCAGAATACTGGTCGGCTGAAAAATTTACCTTCATAGTTTCCTTGCTGGCGGTGGTCAGAAATTCCAGTAGGTGACTTTCACCCATCTTCCAGGTGCCGTCAACGGAAGCGCTATAGGAATCATTGCGAAAGGTATTGGTGCCAAGGACGAAACCCCGGTTGCCGGTCTCATATTTGGTCCATAACGTTTGCTTGTCCTGATGTACCGTGCCCAGCTTCCAGCCCCATTCCACATTGCCGGTCTCTTGCCGGTGGCCGAAGGACAGCTCGGTCTTTTCCGTATCCACCGTGCCGTTGCGTATGGCCTGTTGCTCATCATTAAAGGAATCCGGCCAGTATTGTTTCGGCAAATCCGCCAGATAGGAGTCGACGGTTTGCGGCGTATGGGTCGAATTATTGATATAGTTGAGCTTGACAAACCAGTTGTCATCCTGCCATTTGGCGAGGATATCGTTGTTTTCATAACCATTATTCTGACGCCAACGGTTTCGTGGATAGGTTGGACTGTCATTAGCATAAGTAGTATAGAGTTTATAATACTTAAAGTCACCTGTGGCCTCTTCCCGATTCATCGCGAAAAGCAGACTGCCGTCACCCATCGGAGCCGTTGTTTCCAGGTTGAATTTCTGCCCGCCAAATGAGCGCAGGCCATAGCTGACCTTGCCGCCAGTTTTGTCCGGCTTTTTCGTGACAATGTTGATCGCGCCGCCCATGGCCGCGCCGGCGAAGCGGGCCGGGATGTAGCCGCGGTAGACTTCGATCCGCTCGACATTGTCGATGTTGAGGTTTTCGAGGTTAACGGCCTGTTCGCTGCCGGTATTCACTAAAACGCCATCCACGTAGATATTGACCTGGCTGGCCGAAGAGCCGCGCACCCGCACCGTTGTGTAGTGGCCGGCGCCGCCGGAGAGCTTGTCGATATGGATGCCCGGCACCGTCTGCAGCAGATCGCCCAGCGTCTTGTGCTCACCCTCGTATTGGGGTAGTTCAATTACGGATACCGTACCCGGAGACAGCTTTTTCTCCCAGTCCGGGCGATCCGCTTCAACGACCAGCGGGGCCCAGGTAAACCCGTCAAAATCTCCCTGCTGCAGCGCACCGGCTGCCTCTGGACTGTTCGTGCCGCCTACCGCGGGGTTTTCATCAGCGTTTGCGGTGTCAGCATTACTACTAGCACGGTTGGCTGCATTCGGCTGCTGCGGTGGAGCATTACCCTCAGGCAAATTGCTGGTTGTCTCTTTGCCGGCAGCAGCATCTGCAGCCGTGATACCCGCGGTGTTTACAGTGTCCGTAAACAAGCTTCGATCGGCAGCATTCACTGCTTCCGATTTTTTGGCTTTGGACGGGCCGCCCCAGCCCCAGGCGATGCCACCGTTGATCTGCCAGTCGGTATCGACCTTGCCGCCGAAGGATCTGTTGACCTCCAGCCAGCCGTCACTGCTGCCGCTCAACTTGAAACTGCTACCCAGTGTCACATCATACCAGGTGTCCTTGCCGGCCAGGGTATCCACCTTTTGCGAGGCCAACACATTCTGGGCAGTGTCTGGATTCGCGCTGTTCTGCATGGCATAGAACATGGCGTTGCCGCCGTCCATGAAGTCATGGTTAGCCGACAGCTTGAGATACGCTTCACCTTTGTGCTCGCCCTGCCCATAGCTTTTACCGATGGACAGTCCGGCGCGGCCAAGCAGCATATCCATTTTATCTTGTTGATAGCGAAGACCGTTGTCCAGACGGAAGTCGAAGGAGCGCATCACACCGTAGGAAAGGCCGACTTGCGGTTCCATAAACCAGCCGCTCCCTTTATCGATCCGCAGGCCGTAACGGGCGCCGATGCCGTAGGTTTGGGCGATAAAATCCTTCTTGTAGCTGTCACCGAAGGAATCGGTATAGGTATTGGCATTATCGATGGTGCTCCAGCGCACAGTGGTATCCAAATAGTGTCCTTTGTCGCCTACCCAGAGCATGTATGCGCCGAGCCCGTCGCTGTCCAAATCGCCTCTGCCGCTGTTGTAATCCGCGCCGCCGGCATTCTGAGCGCTGAAATCGGCGCCGGAGGTCATCTTGCTGAAGAACAGCCCGGTATAGAGCTTGCCGCCGAGCAGTTCCCGGTCCCGCAGCTTGTCGTAGCCGACCTGAATGCCGCTGTAGGTCTGGCCGAAAGTGGAATCCTGAATACCGTCATAGGTATATTTCCCCCGCCAGGTATTGACCCACACGCCTTCCCGCCGATCGAAATCGTCCTTGGCTATGCTGCGGTTGACGAACCGCCGGTCGTCGCCGCGCTTCCAGAACAGGCCGTCCTCAATCCGCCACAGGTTGCGCGTCGAGAGGGCCGCGTTGGCGGCGGAGTAAGCCCCCTGGGATAAATATCCTTGGCGCTTGGCACTCCAGTAGACGGAATAGCTTCTGTTATATTCATTTCCGCTTCCATCATCTAACAATTCAGTTGTAATGATATATTTGTTCAATGCTCCGTCTACTTGATTGATTGCTTCTCCTGCTACAACAAATTTATCCATATTCGCAGTATCAGAATTAGAAATTTCAAATACACCAGTAACTTGACCTTCCAGCAATGCCGCCGTCTGATTTGCCCAAGAGAAAGTACTGTCATTACCTGCCCCAAAATCCTTGTTCATAATATATTCAATATTAATATGTACTGTCGGATATGATTCCTGATTAATAACTGTCGGATTATTCAATACGATAGTTTCACCAGCACCAACATAACCGCCAGTTGACGGGTCATAAGTTCTGGTTCCTAGATTGATACGGAAATTAATGTTGCCTTCAAAATTTCCATTGTTTATTTTTAGGATGCGAGCAGTGCTGCTTGCAGTGGCTACAGACCATGGGTCATAACCGTTTGCTTCAGTATAACTATTTGCGGCACTGTATTTATAAGCAAAATCAATCGTCGAACCCGACAGCATGGTTAAGGCATTCACATTAACCGTTCCGTTACGATCCAAAGGCCGCCAAAGGCCGCCATTGTCAATCGTAATATTCGCATTATATTGGGCTTGTCCTATAGCTTTGCCCTGATTAGCGATAGCATAGGTGGTATAAATCTGCTCATTTTCGCTGATAGCTTTAACTTTCCACGGGCCACCGCTGCCCCAGTTTGTGTAATTAGCCGTTTCTCCAACTAATTCTAAAGCAGCATAACATGACACTGTATAAAAAGGATGAAGTATAAATGCGAACGAACATACCTTAAGGGCGTTGGCCATGCGTTTTTTACAATGCTTTCTGCTCAAAAAAATCCTTCCTCCTAAACGGTAAAGAAGGGGCGGAGTTTCCGCCCCTTGCATTAGAGCTTAATATTTTTTAGCAGTATACGCTTTAACAAATGCTTCAAAATCTTCCGGTTTCACGCCAGCGCGGGAAACCAGCAGCGGATGTACAAAACCCCGCACCGATTTGATGGAAGCAGGCGCAGTCCCTGCTTTTAGGCGGCGCGTAATGGCTGGCATCGCCAACGCAATCGCGTTGAATGTCGGACTGCCGGCAGCACCCCATTCAGATGCCGTACCCGCCGAAACTGCACTTGTACCGGAAGCAATACCATCTACATCATAGATGCCAAGATTGTCCCCCAGCATGCCCCAAACTTTGCTAATGTCATCAGCAGGCAACAACGCCCACAAATAGCCAAAAACGTTTGAAATATTAGCATTATTCGTGAGTAGCTGCGCAACATTCGACAATAGTGCATCTCCGGTCAAATCACCTATTTCAGCTACCCACAAACGACCGGAAAAAGCAAAAGATCCATTATAGGAACCAGTCAAAATATAGGCAGTGCCATCGGAAAGAATCGCCAGCGAACGGATATCGAATTTGTCGTCATTAGCAGTAGTTTCCGAAGAATTGGCTGGACGGACAAGATTGGTTACCGCAAGGTTTGCGGGAGTCACTCTTTGAATGCGGGATGCCTGATTCCATACAATGGGGGTGCTATTCCATTGCGGCCCGCCCAGAGCGGCTGCATAAAGATTGCCACCGTAAAGCTGAAGCTCGAAAACATTCGGCGCTAGGGTTGCATCCGGTCCATCGACTACACTAGCTAAATTAGAAGCGCTGAGTTTAACGATAATGCTATTGAAATAAGTGTAATCACTGGGATCAGAACTGCCAGGAGGCGAAACCGCATATTGCTGAGCTACGGCGTAAATATAATCGACCGATGATTCGGTATTGAACACCGTATCTACGCTATAAGCTGAAGCGCCTGATCCTGTTGCGGTAAGTTGATAATAATCGGAAGCTAGCGTCAGGGTTTCCGCAGCGCCGCTCACACCATGCACAAGTTTGAACACTCTGCCGGCAGAATAGTCAGCACCAAAGAGCGTACCCGCGTTAGCACCATCTGGGGAGTTGATGCTGTAAATATTAAGTAGGTCTGTATTATCGCTGTATTGATAGGGCGTTGTTAAATTAGGCGCTACTGTCTGCGTCCAATTGCTGGGATCATATACGGACAGATAGCAGAAAATCTGCACAAAGCTTGAATCATAGCGCCTTTCTACTATCAATACCCTAGTACCGATGCTGCTGCCGCCATTGAAATAAAAAGCGATAGGGTCAGTAGTGGCAAGGTTCGCACCCGAGCCACTGACAACGGCCGGCGTAGAGCCGGATGAGGAAATTAATCTGACACGGCCGGCTGCAGGACTTATGCCAAAATTGTAAAACGTTGCGATTACCGTTGACACACTAAACACCTCTTTCTATTTTTATTTTCTTACCTTGCGACCTTCAACAGCCTGTCGGCTGCTGAGGACTTTTCCTTATTGTCCATTGGAAAATCCCCCACCTCCCTGGTACGAATTCCTATTGCAGCCTGCCCGGACATCCTTATCACGTCCGGCCAAGACGAACAGGCTCAATTGTGCTGTCCCCGTTGCTGCTTATTGTTTTATTTTCGCTATCACATGGACGGTAATGTCAATACCGTCGTCGAGACTACAACGCCTGCGCCGATGATAGTGGTGCGTCAATTGCGTTCTGTAATAAAAAAACTCCCTTTTAGGGAGTAGGGTTACGCTAGCCCAGCAGAATCCGGCCTTGGTCTTTGCGTAATCTCCTCCCCATACCTCGTGGGTAAAACGGCGATTGCTGGATAAGGCAGTTCTCCTGGCTCCGGTTCATAGCAATCCCGCGCCTTCCCAAAGCCAAAGGCTCCAGTGGCATACTGCGAAATCACTCCCCGTTACAGTGGCGGGACCGCGCCGGTTTTTCACCGGTCTTCCCTATTAAGCCCCGTAGGGCGCCTATCCCAACGATATTCATTTATCATCACTTTCTCATGATATGCGATATACGACGCAGATAGAATAAAAGCGTCGACGATTCCGTCCGGCGGAACAATCGACGCTTTATCTTTTACTAAAGCTGCCTGCTGTCAGTGCCGGGTCAAGAATCCCCCTTAGGCTGTCGGGTAGAAAAACTCACCTTAACCAGTCTCCAGTCATATCCCAGCTCATAGCTGTCTTACGCCTGCGAGTGTTCTTAATCCCAGACCTGTTCATCGCAGGCTGTACGGATACTAAAAATCAGGCAGTACTCTGACTTAGGGTCATTGCCATATTCCTCCCTGGCAGGCTTGCAGAAATATGGCTCTCCTTCAAAGCTGCAAGGCAGTGCCGGAATCACACCGGACTGCCCTTTTAATCCGGCCTGACGCCGGATGCCTGAATTAGTAAATACTAGCGACCAGCGCGTTCGTTCGATTTCTTCCTGAGTTGGCGTCATCCTGGTCCGAGCTGCCTTCAGGGATGATTTCGATATATTTCGTTGATCAGCTTATTTCGCCTTTCACGACCATCTCTAAAATAGTATCGGCAATGGCGACATCATCCAATTGCTTGTTGGCCAGCACGGGAGCAATCTTCCGTTCAGTCGCTTCCGGATTGATCGCCAGGGCCCGGCTGTTCAGCCATTGATCATCCGGGATAAGCAGGTTTTTCGCTTTGAGCAGTTGGGAGAGCCGCTCCTCATACTCGGCTTTGAGCGCGGCCGCTACCCGCGTTTTGTCCACATAGGTCAGATCATCTGATTTAAATACAGCCAACATGCCGGCCCGAATCACGGCATCACCCTCGGCTTTGTCGAGCATGCCCTTTTCGATGGCGGCATAAAGCAGACTGTTGTATTCACTGAAATAGCGGAAATCGTCCCGGTACAGGGCCGCTTCCACGCCGAACAGCATATAATCATAGCCGGCGAGGGGCTTGGCCGATTGCCGGTCATCGCCGATATAAAGCTGCGAATTCTTTACCAGCAGCTTTTCCGGGTTAAATTTGCCGGCCTGGGCGCCAATGACGGCAAAGTAGCCGCTTTGCAGCGAGACTCCCCCCAAATCGTCCGTACCGGCGTATTCATTATGGTACACCAGGCGGACCTCCTTGTCGCCGCTGTCCAGGAGGTCCTGCAGCGCGCCGGCCACACTGCCCACCACTTTGAGAGCGGCAGACAGCTGGCCGATGGTCAGTTGTCCGGCAATGCTGTTGGCCAGGTTGAGGAAGGCGGAAAAATAATCTTTGCTGACATAGGCCAGCAAAGCGGCGCTGATCGACACATTGCCGCCGCGATAGGGCACCAGGTTGGTCAGGGAGTAATTAAGCTGCACCCCTTTTCCCAGAGAGTTTTCATTCAGATTCAAGGCCAACGGGCCGGCCACGTTGGGCAGCTGTTGAGCGGCGCTGGCGCCGAACTGCAGGCTGACGACCGAGGAAACCACTGGCACAGCCTTGCGAAAGAGCTTCCGGTCATCTTTCAGGAACATTTCGGCCAGGCGCAGGCGAAAATAGTGCTGCCCTTCCCGGAATACAAGCTTTTCCGCATCGGAGACCACCGGCGTAAAAACATAATGTTTGGCTTCTTGTACAAACAAATTGGCGAACCAGTCAACCAAGCTCATAGAATTCCCCTCCTGCCGCCTGATAGCAAAGCTGTTTTCCCTCGCCGGCCATATTTACAGCCTTTCCTCCCTGGTCAGCTTACTTCCCGCTTCTGCCCGGCCAATCCCTACAGGCCGAACTGGCCGGTTTCCAGCCACTCCATATTCAACAGCGACCAGAAATCCGTGGCCAGCTTATTCAGCACATAGGCATAGGGCAGCCAGCCGTATCCATCTTCGCCCCAGGCGCTGCCCCAGGAGTTGCGGATCAGGAGCGCCCCGCGGGTTTCCTGGTCATAGCGGTTATTTTTGATGATCTTGGCATCGTCATAGCCAACGGCAGTAATAGCATGACCCCACTGGGCCTGCTCGTCCGGACCGGGGTAGGGAATGCCGCCGGGCAGGTCTGTCTTGTCGAAGGAGGCGAAGCCGTAAAAACCGAACATGGCCGGCACGCCGGCAGTCAGATATTTTTTCACGCTGCACAGCACATCGGCGGTTGAGACATTCGTACCTACAGCGTCATGGCAAAAGTACTGCAGAGCCTCATAGTTGTCGGCTACCGCATAGACAAAAGAGGTGGGCTCCCGGTCAAAGGCCGGGTCCCGGTCGGTATAGGGCCAGTAGTTTTCCGGCGGTACGCCGCACAAGGCCAGGGCGCCCATAGTATCCCTGATGTAGGAGCCGGTGTCGCCGGTCACTCCCTGAAGATTGCGGGCGTTTTTATAGATAAACAACCGGGATGCGGTAAGATATTTGCCAAAGGCCCGCTTCTGAAAATATTCGATGATACCCGCCGCTGCCTGGGCGGTGCAAGACCCCAGTTCGCCCTGATTCTGCACCGGGGAGCACCACTGCCTGAGATCCGCCTTATCCGGCAGGGGTGTGACATCATCCACCCTTAACTTGTGCAGCGGTTTGGCCAGCTTGGGGTGGCACTCGGTATAATCCCGCAGGTCCGGCAGGGACGGCAGCCAGCCCGTCCCCACCCTTCTGCCGTCAGGCAGGATGACTTTTAGTTTCATGCAATACCCTCTCCTCTCAATAAAAGAAACCTTCCCTTGATTGCTTAAAGGAAGGTTTCTTGCTGTCCGGCAGCTGCCGGCATATGTGCAGCAAAAGTCTATCGGAATCCCCTCCCTTGTCGCTCGCAGGTCAAACGGTGATTGCTATACAGGCAGTTCTCCTGGCTCCGGATCATCACTCTGCCAATACCTTCCCAAGACAATCGGTCTCAGTGGCTCAATCATGGCTTTGCTCCCCGTTACAGTGGCGGGACCGCGCCGGTTTTGAACCGGCTTTTCTGTTAGGCCCTTGCGGGCACCTGTATCAAAATAGTAATATTCTGTTTTTGTTGAAAGCCAAAAATTTTTCTGTATTTTCTA
Organism: Acetonema longum DSM 6540; assembly: GCF_000219125.1. Lineage (NCBI taxonomy): Bacteria > Bacillati > Bacillota > Negativicutes > Acetonemataceae > Acetonema > Acetonema longum. Next base: position 50,168 of record NZ_AFGF01000269.1, on the reverse strand, counting down.
AATGTAATGATAACACACGTGGATAATTTTGTCAATCTCGACAGTTTCTCCAATCAGTCCGATACTTGGCAATACCGTCTGGCATCGGCCCGTTCTACCACGGCGTCGTCCACCATATAATTACATGCTTCCACATTTGCGAAGGGGGGACCAACGCTTGCCGGCAGAACCGCGGATCAGTCGTTTAGCTTTATCCTACTGGCTTGGCGGCAATCGACTGCAGGCATGGGCGCTGACTTTTCTCGTTACAGCCTGTACTATCATTCTTGTCGTACTGAATATGCTCTTAAATAAATGGCAGGCCAGCTTCTACGACTGCCTGCAGCAATATGATTTGCCGGGATTTATAAAAAGTTTACTGCAGTTTCTCGGCTTCTCGGCCGTCTTGGTTATGGCCTCCGGTTACCAAAGTTATATGCGGATGCTGCTCAACATCCGCTGGCGCCGCTGGCTTACTGACAAGTATATTGACCTGTGGCTGCGCAATCTTACTTATTACCAGTTAAATCTGGCAGGCTCCACACCTAATCCCGAGCAGCATATCAGCGAGGATATCCAGCTTTTTGTCACCCATAGCCTGGATTTAGCGGCGGGTCTGCTGCGCCATCTGGTGACGCTGCTGGTTTTTTCGGCGATTCTCTGGCAATTGTCAGGGGTGGTGACGCTTGCCATCGCCCATTATACTATTCATTTATCCGGTTATCTCTTTTGGCTGGCCCTGCTGTACTCCATTGCCGGCACCTGTCTGACCGTACGCATCGGGCGGCCGCTTTTCGTTTACAATATCAGGCAGCAAACCCATGAGGCCGAATTTCGTTCTTGTCTCGGCCGCATTAAGGAATACGATGAAAGTGTGGCTTTATACCAGGGAGAAGTCAGTGAGAGAACGAGTCTCATCTTCCATTTTCAGGAGATTATGCGAAATTATCGCCGTATCACAGATTCTACCCGGTCAGTGACCCTGGTATCGGCGGCATATATGCAAATCTCTGTGGTCTTTGCCTTTTTGGCAGCCTCTCCCCGCTATTTTAACCATGAAATCCAGCTCGGCCAGTTGTTTGAAATATCGGGGGCCTACTGGTACGTCCACTCTGCCTTGTCCTATCTGATCGACAGTTTCGGGACATTCGCCCGCTGGAAGGCGGTTGCTTCCCGCCTGGAAACATTCAGTCGGAAAATGTCTGAGGTGCGTCATTCAACCAGGCCTTGCGGCGTTATCACCTATACGCCGAAGAATCATCTAAAACTGAAAAACCTCACAATATGGTCTCAATCGAATCAAGCTGTATTGAAAAATTTAACTCTGGACTTGCAGCCTCAGGACCGCCTTTTGATCAGCGGGCCGGCCGGCTGCGGCAAAACCACTCTAATTCGGGCGATAGCCGGTGTCTGGCCCTATCTCACAGGCGCCATCATTAAACCGGAGAATCATACCATGCTGTTTTTGCCGCAAAAGCCTTACATCCCGCCGGGTTCCCTGCGGGCGGCGCTGCTCTATCCCGCGCCGGCGTTAGCGGCGTCTGATGCCAGGCTGTATGAAATATTGGATATCTGTCGCCTGTCACGGTTGATTGGTCATTTGGACAAGGCGGATGATTGGGGTAAAATCATGTCTTTAGGTGAGCAGCAATGCCTGTCCTTTGCCCGGGCACTGCTCCGCCGCCCAGCCTGGCTGTTTCTGGATGAAGCCACGGCAAGCCTGGACCTGCAAACCGAGCGGCATCTCTACCTATCGCTGGAAGAAAACATTGCCGGCCTTACAGTAGTCAGTGTCGGCCACCGGGAGGCGCTGCGCTCTTATCATACCCTTAACCTGACTGTCGACAGCGCCGGCGGCTGGCGGCTCGCTCCCATAGACAAATTCGGATCGAGTACAGAAACTCGGTCCGAATTTGGGCTGCGTCCGGCGTTAAACAATGATTGCCGCAGGAACTGTTCACTTTCACGCACTTGACGTTGGATCAGAGATCGAATATTTACGTCCGGTCAGGGGCCGTTTCAGCGGTCCCCGGCTTGGCTTCGGTAGCCACACTGACCCGTCTGACGCCATGATGCTTTAATTCATCCAGGACACTGACAACCTCGCCGTATTCCGCTTTTTTGTCGGCCCGCAGAATAAACAGAGTCTCCGGGTTGCGGCCTATTTCCACTTTAACACGCTCACCCAAAAGAGACCGGGGAATCTCTTCCTGCTCCAGCCAAATTCTGCCGTCAGCGGCAACGGTAATGGGTATTTGCTTCTGCATATCCAGTTTGGCCGTGGTGGCCTGAGGCAATGACACCGGAAAAATACGCTGTTCTACCATGTAGAGGGTGCTGAGCATGAAAAATACCAACAGAAAAAACATGATGTCAATCATGGGAATGATCATCAGCTTTGGCTGTCCTTCCTGGCGCTGAGAGCGTAATCTCACTCTGATCCCTCCCGTTGGAGAGCCTCAAGGACCAGCCAGCCGGTTTCTTCCATGTCGGTAATCACCTGGTCCAGCCACTGCTGGTAGACTGTATGCACCACCAGGGCCAGGATGGCCACGCACAGGCCGGTGGCCGTGGCGATCAGAGCTTCCCCTACGCCGCCGGTAATGGCATAGGGTTGTCCCTCCCGGATATTCATTACGCTAAAGGACTGGATCATACCCACAACTGTGCCTAAAAGCCCCAACAACGGCGACATGGTTACAATGGTCTCCAGATAGCTTAATCTCTCCCGCAGTTTAGCGGCTTGCTGAGCCGCAACCTTTTCCAGGCTGCCTTCCACCAGATGCCGGCTGTGACGGAGGGAAATCGCGGTTTTGGCGATGTAAGCGCCGGCGCTTGAGTCAGACCGACAAAGCTCTGCCGCCTGTTCCCACTGTTCTGCCATCACCAGCGTCGCCAGTGCCTTGCGAAAAACCGCCCCGTCGTCAGATGCTCGCTTATAAGGGTAATAACGTTCTACCGCAATGGCCACCGTCAGGATGGAACATAGCAAGAGCGGATACATCACCAGGCCGCCTTTGTGAAATACGGTAAATATCTGTATAAAAAAGTCAGTAAAAACGATGCCCGTGACTATTAGAGCGGCAAAAGCCAGAATTCCGCAGCGTTGTAGGCGGTTTAGCTCTCTCCAATTGAGTTTTTTCCAGTTTAGTTTTCCCAGATATAAACTTCCCAGGTTTAATTTTCTCATGAGCCTATTCCCCCATAATTCATTTCACTATAGGCGTGGACATAAGCCACCCGGTTATGCCGCAAAATTTGAAACGGAATGCCGTAAACAGACTCCAGCACATTGCTGGCCAATATCTCATCACCGCTGCCTATAGCTGCGATTTGTCCGTTATGGATGATCATCAGCCGTGTGCTGAACTGCAAGGCCAGGTTGATATCGTGGATTACAGCCAGGATGGCCGTCCGCCTCTCTTGGGCCAGCTTTTTGATCATGGACAGGATAATGTACTGATTGGCCACGTCCAGGTGGGACGTAGGTTCATCCAGGAGCAGGATGTCCGGGCACTGGGCAATGGCCCGGGCGATCAGAACTTTCTGTTTTTCACCCTGGCTCAGTTCAGCCATGACAGCCTGACGCTTGTGCCAGATGCCGGTTTGTTCCATGGCCGTCCGGACAATCGCCCAGTCATCGGATGATGGCGGTGAAAAGCGGGGAATATGGGCGTAGCGGCCCATAAGCACCACTTGCTCCGCTGGAAAGGGATTTTCAGTTTCTTCGGTCCGCACCATGGCTATCATCCGGGCCAGCTCTCGCCGGGACCAGGCAGTCATAGGCTTCCCCTTTAGCTGGATGCCGCCCGCCATGAGCGGCAGCAGGCCGGTGATACATTTTAACAGGGTGGACTTGCCGGCGCCGTTAGGCGCAATGATGCTTAAAGTCTCCCCCGGTTCCAAGGAAAAGGAGATATTGTGCAGCAGCGGCTGATTGCCATAGCCGGCGCTCAAGTCATCAACTGTCAGCAGCTTATCCGTCATGTTCATCACCTCTTGCTATCGCCCAGGGATAATAGTACATATAAAAAGAAGGGTCCGCCCAGCATGGCGGTCACCACTCCTACCGGAATCGTCACCAAGCTGGTAAAGTACCGGGTTATGGCATCGGCTGTCAGCAGAAGAATAGCGCCCCAGACAGCACTGACCGGCAGCAGCAGTTTATGCCCCGGCCCGACAAAGCTGCGGGCCAGATGCGGCACGATCAGTCCCACAAAGCCGATGATACCGATGACCGCCACCACAATGCTGGTTAAAAGAGTAGTGGCCGCCAGAGATACAGCCCGTACCTGAGTTACATTCACACCCAGGAGCTTGGCTGATTCTTCCCCGGTCAACAGCACGTCCAGATCACCGGCAAAAATCATTAAAACCAGTATGCCGCACAGCACCAAACCTGCCAGGGCTGCCAGGTTGTCCACCGGATTGGCCAGACTGCCCATCAGCCAGAAAACGATGGCATGGAGCTGCTGGGTAAACACCGCCATAATACAGCTGAGAAAAGCGTTCAGCATGGCTCCTAGGGCAATCCCCGCCAGCAGAAGCTGCCGGGAATCCCGGCTATGCCAGCGCTGTCCCAGGGCATATACCACCGCCACCGCCCCGCAGCCGCCCATAAACGCGAACACCGTCAGAAAGGCCGACTGAAAAAAGGCAATGGACAAAGCAGCCCCCAAGGCGGCGCCGGAAGAAACGCCGAGTATATACGGATCGGCCAAAGGATTGCGGAATAAGGTCTGATATACGGCGCCGGAAGCCGCCAAAGCGCTGCCGGCCACTATGGCCAGGGCCAGACGGGGCCAGCGGATATCACAGACAATCACTTCCAGGGAGGGGTCCACGGTTGCGGTTACCAATCCGAATATCCGGTGCATCACTACGGCATATACCTCACCCGCCGGAATCCGGGCGGAGCCGATCATCAAGACCAGCAGGACTACCATTGCGAGGGCCAGGAAAGATCCGGCCAGAATCCAATAATTTTTTGCCGCTGTCATCATTTACGTTTCCAATCCTTCATGAGGTCCGGATGCAATATGAAAGCCAACTCTTCCAAGCCGTCAAAGCTGCGGGGGCCGGGCCGGGATAAGATGTCGTCGGAAATATAGTACATCCGCTGTTCCTGTATGGCATTCAACCGCTGCACCCAGGGATGCCGGCTCATCCTGAGTTTTCTGCCCAGCCCGCCATGGCTGACGGCGATATAGATGTCAGGGTTAAAGCCATAAAGCATTTCAAAATCGCAAGCCATATAATCGTAAGGTTTGTTGCGGGTCACGTTGAGGCCGCCTGCCTGTGAGATAATATCGCTTAAATAGGATTTACCCCCGATGGTCATAAACGGCTCATCCCAAACCTCCACGAAAACGGTTTTCGCCGGTTCTCTACGGATCAGCTGATGGATCCCGGTCATTTTCCCGGTCAAAGCCGCTACTACGCGCTCAGCCTCGCCGGACCGGCCGGCCACATCGCCGATTAATCGAATGGCCTCCAGCACTTCCTGCATCGTACCGGGTTCCACCGCCACCACCGGAATGCCAGCCTGCTCCAGCTGCTGAATCGTCCGGTAATGAAAATTTCCTCCCGACAGCACCACATCCGGCTGCAAGGCAATGATCCGCTCCACATCGGGACTGTGATAGCTGCCGATTCGCGGCTTGCTTTGAGCTTCCGGCGGATAATCGCTGTATTCGGTTACTGCGGTCAGGGCCGCAGCGGCCTGAATGGCATAGAGAATTTCCGTATTGCTGGGGGACAGGGAAATAATCCGCTGGGGCGCTTTGACCGGCAGCCATACCTCACGTCCGAGAAAGTCACGGATCTTTCTTTCGCCACCAGTCTGCCGGAGGCGGATTGCCTCCGGCGGCTGTATCAGCATATATGCAGTAAACAGGCAGCTTAGTGTCAGGGAAACAAGCCACAGGTATTTCTTCAACCCATAACCTCCGAAGAAAAATAAACATCCCGACCGGCAATCCGGACGGGATGAAACAGACATCCTGTTCAATCCCCTCCCTATCGCTCGTAGGTAAAACGGTGATTTTCAAACAGGCAGTTCTCCTGGCTCTGGTTCCTCGCTCCTCCAGGCCTTCCCAGGACTTTGCATCCCAGTGGCATCGTCTGGACTCGCTCCCCATTACAGTGGCGGGACCGCGCCGGCATCACACCGGTCTTCCCTATTAAGCCCCAAGGGCACCTGTTCTTCCTATGCGGTTGCGGTTAATGAAACGACTCTTTGGATTTATAGTATCATCCTGACGTGAGCCCGTCAAGGCATCGTCATCTCAAGTTTGTCGCTTTTGGCCGCCGCGCCTGCAGGGCTGAATTCCACCTTTGTTCCGGGCGAAAACGTTTTGCGGCTTCCCGTTTCAACGATTAAGGCGGCAGCCTCTTTCAGCGTGCCGGCGGTTACTTCGCCGGCTTCATTAAATTTCACGGTTTTGCCCTTGCTGAATTTGACATATCCGGCGGTACCGTCGCCTGACAGAAGCTTTTCCCAGCCAACCGGACGAAGATAGGTATCTTCATCCAAGGTGCCGGTTAAAACCGCACCCGACGGATAAAATACAAGTTCAGTATTGCTCTTGAGTGTAACAAAACCGTACTTGCCGGCGGCCAGACGAATGGCTGCCCGTTCAGCGATTGTTCCGGCAATAACATCTCCCTGCTCGCTGAAGATTACCTCCGCACCGCCTTTATACAGTAAATAACTGCTGCCGGAGATGGTTACGGTATAATTCCGGTTAGCAAACGGATAACGGTGAAAGCGGTAAAAGCCTACATCACTGTAAACATCCACATAATACGTTTCATCCGCCGCCCGGTCCCAGCCCCGGAACGGAAGCAGCGTATCCTCGGCAAGAGTCCCGGCAACGACTTCTTCCCGTTCATTCAGGCGAACGGCAGTATCTTTCCGGAACTTGATGAAGTTACCGACGCTCCAGCCCTGTGGCTGAAATTTCGTATCTTTTGTCAAAGTCCTGCTTTCCGCCCGGACCTCCGCTGCGGTGCCAGCAAAGCAGGACAGCCCGATGATTATGCAGATCAACGAACGAATCATCCATTTTTTATTCATGGGTCTCATCTCCTTTCAGGTGTCGCAGGCCCAAAGCCCGCTGCTGCCTGACCACTTTTTCTTCCCAGTCCCCGGCCGATTTCTGGACAAATTCGTGCACCAGCCATTCGGGGCGAACCCGGTCCAAGATCCGGCAGACTTGAGAGTCGGTGAAGGGAAGATGCTGGTCGATTTTCAGCACATGGCTGATGCTTTCTTCCAAGCTGCAAGACTGACGGTTCCAGCCCCTGGTTTGCCGGATATAGGGTCCCGACAAGGAGTAGTGCAGGTGAATACCGTGGATAGAGCGGCTATATTCGCCAAGGCTGTCAATGGTATGCAGGACATACTCAATTCCTTCCGCTTGGCTTCTCAAGTCTTGATTCGTATTCATCAAGTGTCCGGTGTCCAGCATAATCCCTAGCCGGGGATGCCTGATCTTCTCAAGGAGACGGGCAATTATGCCAGGGTCCCGCAGTGTCATGCCAGGCCACCACAAATTTTCCAGCAGAAGGGTCATGTCAGCGGGAATTTCATCAGCCACTTCATTGATTACCTCAATGGCCCCATCCACCACCTCCCGGTCCGAGGCGCTGAACCGCCAGTCAAAGATTTCTTCCAAACGATTGTGGCAGACATGCCATACCAGATACTTAGCCTGAGCTTCTCTGGCCTGGCGGATATTGGCCCGCTGCCGGTTCAGCCAGTCCTCACGTTTCAGCCCGCCGTAACTGGCAATGATATTCGCCCGGCTGCCAAACTGGCGCAGCAACTCCTGATAATCCCCCCGCCAAAAATCCAGCCAACTGGGCCAAAACTGCAGATGCACCCCGTGGATCCACTCCAGGCGATGAATAGAAGGGTCCCAGGAATCACAAAACATCATTTCCAGGCCGTCCAGACCGTTCCGCTGTAAGAATGCTTGAAGTTCAGCCGCGTCGTTGCGGATCAGGACCAGGTCAGTGCTGTAGTTCGATAGGTTTACCAGTTGCAGCATCATACGTCTCCATTTTATTATCTATGCACAGAATTCTCGAAAATGATGCCATAACCCTCCCTAATTTCGATCTTTTTTCGTAAAGAAAAGCCTCTCCGTAATTGCCGTGGCGCGGTAAAATAGTAAAGGGAAAACAATAATTGCCAAAACTTTTTCAACACGTTATAGTAATGGTATGAATATCCAAATGGAGGTTGTCATGGAGACAGGCGCAAAATCCAACCTGGGAAAGCTTTCAATTCTATCCATTCTGCTCATCATGAGTGTGTTGCATCCTGATATTTGGTTTCTTGAAGCACTGCCCGGAAATCAAACAGATTTTTTGCAGGAATTGACTTCTATCTTTCTCAGTATTATCATCGAAGCCTTTCCCTTAGTATTGCTGGGAGTGATTATTTCCTCGTTTATTCACGTCTTTATTTCCGATACAACAATTCATCGTCTGTTGCCGAGAAACAGCATGATTGGCATCGTCTGCGGCAGCTTGCTGGGAATCTTCTTCCCCTTATGTGAGTGCGGCATTATCCCTATCGTACGCCGGCTCATTCAAAAGGGGGTCCCTGCGTATATCGCCGTCCCCTTCATGTTATCGGCTCCGGTTATTAACCCCTTAGTCGGCTTTTCCACATACCTTGCTTTTAACTCGTCTCCCTCTATGCTGGTTTATCGGTTTGCCGGCGTTTTTATCTGCGCCAATCTTATCGGAATTCTGTTATATAGCAGCAACGTAAACTCTAAGATACTCAATCCCTACACGGCAGACCCTGGCTGCGGCTGTCACCAGGGGTGCGGCTGCGGACACGAGCATCATCATCCGGGACTTCTGATGCGATTGCGCGAGATGCTGTACCACACTTGCGACGAGTTCTTTGATATGGGACGCTTCCTGCTAATCGGCTCATTTCTCGCCGCAGTCATTCAGATAACCGTACCACGGACTCTGCTGTTAAGCGTAGGCCAGGAGCCTGTTGTTTCCATCTGGGGCATGATGGGTTTTGCTTTCATTCTTTCCGTCTGCTCACAGGCAGACGCGTTTATTGCTGCGCCGTTCGCCGCCTCTTTTACCCCGGGCGCAATTGCCTCGTTCCTGATCTATGGGCCTATGCTGGATATTAAAAATGTAATTATGATGCTCAATGCATTTAGAGTATCATACGTAATGAAGCTTGTTCTCCTGATTACGATCAGCGTATTTCTGCTGTCACTGCTGATCAATTGTCTTCCTTATTTCAGGGAGGTGTTCGGGTTTGTATAGATTTTCACAGGCAGTCGAGAATCTACTGCAGCTCTTGATTCTTATTTGTTTTACTCTTTTATTTTACCGGGTGATAACCCAGGGCAATCTGCTGCAATTAATACACCCGCAATTCACTCTTAATGCCCAAGTTGGCTTGACCATCCTTTTCCTGCTGGTTATCGTGCAAACCATACGGCTAGTGAGTGATATGCTGTCAGTCAATCCGACAAAACGAGATCATACGTTCTCCAGCTATTTTTATTATGTTTTCATCGGGACCATTGCCATCTGTTTTCTCATCCCTGCCAAATCACTGGGCTCCATAACCGCTGACAACAGGAGCATGAAGTATCTTTCCAACAATCCCGGTATCGCCGCATCCTCCATGTCTGAAAACAACACACCCGCCATTCCGTTCGACGCAATGCAGCAGATTCAACCAGTTAATCCAAAACAAACTCCGGTTATTTATATTGACGATACAAACCATATCCGCTGGATTACCATCATGTACGAAGCTACTGCGAATTTTATCAACCGGGAAGTCAATTTAAAAGGCTTTGTCTATAGGCCAGCGGGTCTCAAGGATAATCAGTGCATGGTGGTACGATTTGAAATTGCCTGCTGTGCCGCTGATGCAATGCCCAGTGGCTTAATCATAGAATGGCCTGACAGCTCTCTGTATAAAAACGACACATGGGTAGAAGTACACGGAAAAATTCAGCAGGGAGACTATAACGGAGTTGTCATTCCCTTGCTGAAAGCAACTGCGGTTTCCCGCATAGAACCTCTGCCTAATCCTTATGTATATAATTGAGTCGTAAAAATCATATTGACATGCCTGCACACTAATAACAAGAACAAGAGCCGTTAAAGCGCCGGTTCGCGTTTTAACGGCTCTGCGGCCTGGGCTCCCGCTGCTCTTTCCTCTATTTTTCTTTTAGAAATTCATCTTATATCCCATCATGTAATTACAGGGCGTGAAATAATAGTCTGCAGATGTTGCTCGATAGGTAATATCATCCCTATCCAGCAGGTTGTTGATGGTCAAAAACAGGCTGCTGTTCTGCGTCATGGCATAATTCACGTTCAAGTTAGTAAGCAGATACGGTTTGGTGTCGACGTTGTTCAGTACCCGTTCCGCCATGTAAGACGCATTCAGGGCGGCACTCCATTTATCCTGCTGATAGGTCACGCCGCCATTAAGCTGCCACCGGGAATAATCGCGCTGCCAGCCCGAGGAGCCGCCTTCATCTATGGTTTCAGTTTTGGGATTACCATAGCTGACAGCATAATGAAAGCCGAACGGGCTGGCAGCGGTTTTAATCTTGCATTCCAATTCAATGCCGCTATTTTTTAAATTCTCATTCTCATAGATAAAGTCTGGGGCAACATATTTAGCGGTTATGTTGTCATCAATATCATAATGAAATAAGGCAACCCGCCACTTATGACCACCGATATCCTTTTTCCAGCCCGCCTCGTAATGGGCACCAACTTGCGCCTTCAAATCTGCGCCGGGAGCCGTATTATAGATTTGATGCAACTCCGGCATTTTAAAGGACTGTCCCGCACTGATGTACAAATTCTCATTCTCTTGCAACTTGTGGATCATCTGTGCTTGGCCGCTGAAGTTCGTTTCGTCATAATCGTTGGGCGCACCGGTTGTCCAGGACTCACGGGCACTCAGTATCAGCGTGTCCCGTTTGCTGATAGGCTTTTCATACTGCCCATAGGCAGAAAAATCGTTTCTGGAATGCTTAACGCTATCGCTAGTGCTGATTTTAGCATTCTTCGTAAACTCTTCACGCTGAAACGATCCGCCGAACAACAGCCTGGTATCCTTTATCTCCCAATCTTTCTGCATGTCCAATCCGTAATTGCGGTTCTTTTCTTCGTCAATTTCATAGGTTCCTTTAGAAAAGGTCAACGCATCCTTCTCCCGCGTCCTGTCAACATAATAAAATGTGGATTGAAGATGATTATCGCGATAAGTCAATTGAATATTGTTTCTGTTGATATTCTGCTCAGTGTCTGCTTTGCTGGTAATATAATGATAATTCGACTCCACATGATTGAGTGAAAGGCTCCAGTTATCATTGAACGCATAGTTCAAGCTCAAATTATTATTGTCCGGACCTTTCCATTTTTTCCCGTCGCTGGCGACGTTTTCCCGGGTGCCCCAGTCGGAGTATTGATAGCTGAGGCCCAGCCTGTCGGCCTGCAGGCCGACAGTATACTCTTGCTGTCCGTAATTGCCCCAGCCGGTCTTAAAGTAATTCTCCCGCTGCTTCTTGGTAATGATATTGATGACGCCGCCGGTGGCCTCGCTGCCGTACAGTACGGAGCCGCCGCCGCGGACGATCTCGACCCGTTCTATATTTTCCACCGGAATGTCGTTCAAATCATAGGTGCCGCGGATATTCAGCGGCATGCCGTTGATCAGGACCAGCGTACCGCCGGAGTTTCCCCGCATGACGATCTTACTGGTCATATTGCCCATGGAAGAGCCTCCCGTACCGTACTGATGCAGTGCAATGCCGGTGGAAAAACTCAGGGCGTTATACAAATTACTGGCGCCGGTATTCAAAAGATCCTGCTGCGTCAGAATCTCGGTAGAGGCCGCGACGTCAACTTCGCGCTTTTCATAGCGCTGGGCGGTAACAATGACCTGGTCCAATTCAAAGTCCTGCGCCTCGCCTTCGGCCGCCAATCCGGCAGCCTGTCCGCCTAAAAGCATGCCGGCAGCCGCTGTAGCAGCTAGAATTTTCCGTGTCAAAACCGATTCTTTTCTCATGGATAGTCCTCCCATTCAATTATTAAATCAAGAAGATTAAACAAATATATACATCTTGCCCCCACCAAAAACGTCATTTTTCCTGCAATTAGAGAATCATACAAATTCCGGGGTAGCAAGTCTGTGGGATTTTTATGCACAGCAGGGCTGTTAAAGCGCTGGTTCGCGCTTTAACAGCCCTGCTTCATGGCCCTTTATCTACGCTTTGCTGCTGTTTGCCCCTTCATAGGCAGACAGCAGTTCCTGGACAGCCCGGGTGGTGACCAGCGTGCCGCTGGCCACTTCCTGCTCGATACGGGGCAGGCAGGCTGTCACGGCGGGATGGTCGAAAAAGCTCCGGTACAGGTGTTCTTCCACCATGGATCGCATCCAGGCCAATACCTGGTTTTGGCGCCGGGTGGCAAAAGCGCCGGATGCCCTGACCTGAGCAAAGAAGGACTCCACCGTGGCCCAGAGGGCGTCAATACCATCGCCGGTCATGGCCGAGCAGGTCACTGACTGGGTACGCCAGCCTTCGGTGGCCGGACGGATATAATGCAGAATGCGCTCGTAATCGGCCCTGGCAGCCAGGGCCCGGAGCCGGTTATCCCCGTCGGCCTTATTGACCGCGATGAGATCAGCCAGCTCCATAACGCCTTTTTTCATGCCTTGCAGCTCATCGCCGGCGCCGGTCAGGACGACGAGCAAAAAGAAGTCCACCATAGACCGCACAGTTACTTCGCTTTGGCCGACACCGACGGTCTCTACCAGAATGATATCATAACCGGCTGCTTCACACAGCAGCATGGTTTCCCGGCTTTTGCGGGCCACGCCGCCCAGGGTGCCGCCGGAGGGTGAGGGACGAATGAAGGCGTTGGGTTGGCGGGTAAGCTGTTCCATCCTGGTTTTGTCGCCAAGGATGCTGCCGCGGGTGACCGTGCTGCTGGGGTCTACTGCCAGCACGGCGACTTTATGTCCCCGTTCGCACAGCCGGCAGCCAAGCGATTCGATAAAGGTGCTTTTCCCCGCTCCGGGAACGCCTGTGATGCCAACCCGCATAGCGCCGCCGGTATGAGGCAGCAGTTCCTGCAGTAGGGCCTGCGCCATGACGGCATGTTTGGGATGGTTGCTTTCCACTAGGGTGATAGCCCGGGCCAAAATCCCCCGGTCTCCCTGCATGATCCCCTGATAGTAGTCCGCTACTTCCAGTTGGCGCGGCCGGGCGGCCGGAGCCGCCATTTTTCCGGCGACTCCGGGCATGCCGTCGTGGGTGGTGGCCACCCCCTCCATTACGCGGCTGGCAAAACCGTCATCGCTGCCGCAGGCCCACTCCGGCAGTCTCTCTCCCCGCCGCTCCATCAGCCTGCCACCTGGCCCCGGCGTAATAATACTTCCAGAATCCGCTGCGCCGCCACCGGAATTACCGTTCCCGGCCCAAAGATGGCCGCTGCGCCATGGGCCCGCAAAAAGTCATAGTCCTGAGCAGGAATGACGCCGCCGGCGACCACGAGAATATCGCTCCGGCCCCGCTTGGCCAGTTCCTCTACCAGCTGCGGCAGCAGCGTCTTATGTCCGGCTGCCAGCGAACTCATCCCGACCACGTGCACGTCATTGTCCACGGCCTGTTGGGCGGTTTCCTCCGGCGTTTGGAACAACGGCCCGATATCCACGTCGAAGCCCATGTCGGCAAAGGCGGTGGATACGACCTTTGCTCCCCGGTCATGTCCGTCCTGACCCATTTTAGCCATAAGGATACGAGGCCGGCGGCCTTCCAGTTTTTCAAATTCATCGGCCATTTTCCGCACGGTTCCGATTTCCTGCTCATCGTTAAACTCGCTGCTGTAGACGCCGGAAATGGAACGGATGACAGCTTTGTGCCGGCCGGCCACTTTTTCCACGGCATAGGATATTTCACCCAGGCTGGCTCTGAGTCTGGCAGCTTTTACCGCCAGGTCCAGCACGTTGCCTGCGCCGCTTTCCATAGCCTTGGTAATGGCTTCTAAGGACGATTGCACCTCGTCCTCGTTGCGGTTGGCTTTTAATTGCTCCAGGCGGCGGAGCTGCGCCTGCCGCACAGCCGTGTTGTCGACCTCCAGGATTTCCAAAGGATCTTCTTTGACGAGGCGGAAACGGTTGACGCCGACGATGGTCTCTTTTGCCGAGTCGATTTGAGCCTGACGCCGGGCGGCGGCTTCCTCGATTCTCATCTTGGGCAGGCCGGTATCAATGGCCTTGGCCATGCCTCCCAGCTGTTCCACCTCCTGGATGTGCTGCCAGGCTTTGCGGGCCAATTCCCGGGTCAGGGCTTCCACATAGTATGAGCCGCCCCATGGATCAATAACCTTGCAAATATAGGTCTCATCCTGTAGATATAACTGAGTGTTGCGGGCAATCCGGGCGGAAAAGTCCGTTGGCAGGGCGATGGCTTCATCCAGGGCGTTAGTATGAAGCGACTGGGTATGCCCCAATGAGGCTGCCAGGGCTTCGATGCAGGTGCGAACCACATTGTTGAACGGATCCTGCTCGGTCAGACTCCAGCCTGAAGTCTGGGAATGAGTCCGCAATGCCATGGATTTAGGATTCTTCGGGTTGAACTGTTTGATCAGTTTGGCCCACAGCAGGCGCCCGGCCCGCATTTTTGCCACTTCCATGAAGTAGTTCTTGCCGATGGCCCAGAAAAAAGCAAAGCGAGGAGCAAAAGCGTCGATGTCCAGGCCGGCCTTCAAGCCGGTCTTGACGTATTCCAGACCGTCGGCCAGGGTATAACCCAGCTCGATATCGGCCGTGGCGCCCGCTTCCTGCATATGATAGCCGGAAATACTGATGCTGTTGAATTTGGGCATGTTTTTAGAGGTATAGGCGAAAATATCGCCGATGATCCGCATGGACGGTTCCGGGGGATAAATATAGGTGTTGCGAACCATGAATTCCTTTAAAATATCGTTCTGGATCGTGCCAGTCAGAACTTCGGCCGGTACGCCCTGTTCTTCGGCCGCTACGATGTAGAAGGCCATGATCGGCAGCACTGCGCCGTTCATCGTCATGGATACCGACATTTTGTCCAGAGGAATTCCGTCAAACAGAATCTTCATATCCAAAATCGAGTCGACAGCCACGCCGGCCTTGCCCACGTCGCCTACCACCCGGGGATGGTCGGAGTCATAGCCCCGGTGGGTCGCCAGGTCAAAGGCAATGGACAATCCCTTCTGGCCCATGGCCAGGTTTCGTTTGTAAAAGGCGTTGCTTTCCTCGGCGGTGGAAAAGCCGGCATATTGGCGGACTGTCCAGGGCTGGGTCACGTACATATTGGGATAAGGTCCGCGTAAAAACGGCGGAATTCCCGCCAGAAAGGCGAGATGTTCCACCTCGGCCATGTCGGCCTCACTGTACAGAGGCTGAATATCTATCTGCTCCATGGTGCGGTGGACGAGATCTTCCATCGGTTCCCCCGTTTCCCGCTCCAGGTTGCGCCGCCAATCCTTATAGCCGGCGCTGCCGTGAGAGGCCTGAAAGGCCAAGGTCGTGAAATCAGGCTTGAGAATCATCATGCATCCCCTTTCTGCGCTGCAGCCTGGATAAACTTTCATAGCAGTCGGCCCGGACATGAATGAACTCATCCACGCCGGCTTCCCGGTATACGGCCTGCAGGTCTTCCGGCGGCAGGCCGGCCAGAACCAGCCACACTCCCGGCATCTTTTCCTTGATCAGCCGGGCCAGCGGCGGCACGATTTCGGGATAGGTGGCATCAGTAGAGCAGATCACCACCGCATCGGCGCCGGAAGCCGCGGCTGTATCGGCAGCCTCGTCCACAGATGCAAAGCCGTTGTTGGACAGTACTTCAAATGCACCAACCTCAAAAAAGCCCCGGCTGAAATCGGCTCTGGGCTTGTGCTGGGGGATCGGCCCTATATCGGCCGAAAAAATGCGCACATTGCCGCCGGTTTCCGCTTTGAACTTTTCGGTGTTCCGCCGCAGGGCCTCATAGGGTTCGGACAACCGGCTCGGCTGAAGAGGAGTGATGCTTAAGGGCTCTGTTTCTTCCCGGCGCAGGGCAAGGAAAATTTCACCCACGGAACCGCCGGCAATGGCCGCGTCGATGGCAGCCTCCACCAGCTCCGCCCCCGTGCGCTGGCGACTGGCTGCCAGGCTGGTCAGCAGCCGCTGCTGCTCCTGCGTCGCCCTGTTTTGGCGGTAAGCCGTCAGTTGTTCTGCCCGCCGGGCCTGTATCGCCTGGCAGTCAATTTCTGACGCCGCCAGGGGATGTTCCGCCAAGTTGGCATACATATTGGTTCCCACGATCACATCCCGCCGTTTGGCCAAATTGGCAAACCGGTTTTGCGCCGTTTTTGCGCTTTGGCTTTGCGGCAGGCCGGCCTGCAGGGCCAGAAACATTCCTCCCTTCATTTCCACTTGTTGAAAGATTTCCCAGGCCCGGCGGGCCAGGTCGGCGGTAAGCGTCTCCACATACCAGGACCCGCCGGCTGGATCCGCCGGCTGCATCAGGCCGCATTCCTGCTGCAGGATGATCTGCGTGTTGCGGGCAATCCGGCGGGAAAACTCATCCCCCGGCCGAACCGCCTCGTCGAAAGGACCGACGTGCAGGCTGTCCAGGCCGGCCACCACACCGGCGAAGGCTTCGGTTGTCGTCCGCAGCATATTGACATAGGGATCATAACCGGTTTTTGTAAAGCGGGATGTCCGACCGTGAATAACTGCAGCGCATTCTTCCCCCTTACCGCCGAAAGCCCGCGCCGCCTGACTCCACAGCAGTCTCGCGGCGCGGATTTTGGCCAGTTCCATGAACATATTGGCGCCCAGGGCAAAAGAAAACTGCATATGACGGGAAATCACCGGGAATTCCAGGCCGCGCTGCTGCAGCTCCCGCACGTATTCCACAGCGGTCGCCAGGGCGTAAGCCAGTTCCTGCACGGCATTGGCGCCGGCGTCATGATAGGGGCAACCGTCGGCCCGGATGGTTTTCAGATAAGGGGTACGGGTTTCCGCCCAGGCGGTCACAGCAGCCAATTCGTCATAAACGGACGGCAGGGATGCCGTCAATTGTCCCTGCAACGCCAAAGCGCCCAGGGGATCGGCTACAATCGAGCCGGAAAGCTCACCGGGATCCATTCCCCTGGACCGGGCCAGAGCCGCAAACAGGGCCACCACCGGCAGCGAGCGGGCGCCGGCGGGCACCATTACAGACCATTGCTGCAGGGAAATATCGTCCAGGGCTTTCGTCAGGTCCTGCAGGCAGGCCAGCGAAAAACCCCGGTCCCCTACCTGGCCGGCATCGGCAATGTCCGGATCAAGCCCCAAGCAGGTCGCGGTATCCAGGCGGATATGGAGGCTCTGTAGGCCGCGGCTGAGTTCGTTCTTTAATGTTTGGTTAAGTTCAGCGGCCAGCGGCTGGTCGCATTCCTGGGCAACCAGCCAGGATTTTGTCAGATAGCCGCCGGCATGGATTCCCCTGACAAAGGGCTCGCTGCCCGGCAAACTGAGGTGAACGCCCTCTGACTCCAAGTCGTTCTGCCGGTAAATTGGTTTCAAATCAATTTCCTCATAGGTTTTGGTGATCAGCCTGCTTTCAAAGGGAGCGCCTTTGAGAGCTTTCTCAGCCTCGCTTTGCCAGGACTCATATGTCGGCGCCGCGAACTCGGCGAATAGTTTTTCTTCGGCGGCCATCGGTTCTGCCTGTTCTTCTTTCATTCCTTTTCCCCCTATCCCTGACTGATGATTCGTATACTGCCGACTCCGAAGGCCTGCTTAATCTGCGGCAGAAAGTCGCGTTCCAGCAGAGAACGGTGCATGGCCCGGCGGGTAACCATCCATAGGATCCCTTCCCGCAGCTGCAGAGAAACCAGATTTTCGATATACCGGTCAAAATGTTCCTGTCCCAGTCCCTGCTGCAATGCTTTTAATCCCTGAACCAACTCCGGCTGATCCGAGGCTACTCTGGCGGACAGCGGTGTGAATGGTTCGACTTGGAGTGAATCGGAAGCCGGCATCATGATGGGTTCTTCCCGGTCTTCCGGAACATTCGTACTCCGGTTCATAAACATTCTCATGTTCCTCCTTGTGTACATTGTTTATTATATAGGGCTTGAACCGACTCCCCACCGGCCCGGTTAAAAGCCTGTGTCCCATGAGTGAGTCTCTGCCTCGGCCTTTCGGCAA
Organism: Acetonema longum DSM 6540; assembly: GCF_000219125.1. Classification (NCBI taxonomy): domain Bacteria; kingdom Bacillati; phylum Bacillota; class Negativicutes; family Acetonemataceae; genus Acetonema; species Acetonema longum. The sequence goes on along the minus strand of NZ_AFGF01000269.1, from coordinate 31,948 downwards.
ACCCATGTATGGCAAGAAAAAAGTCTGCTTGGCAGAGCTTTTTTCTTAAAAAAAACTCCTGACTCAGTCAGGAGTTTATGATCTTACGCAACGGACACTTTGCCATCGGCTGCGCAGATCTCCTCCCCATCGCTCGTGGGTATAGCGGTGACCGTTAAACAGGCAGTTCTCCTGGCTCCGGTTCCTCGCTCCCCCAGTCTTCCCAGGACATTTTATCCCAGTGACATCGTTTGGGTTTGCTCCCCGTTACAGTGGCGGGACCGCGCCGGCATTGTACCGGACTTCCCTATTAAGCCCCATGGGGCACCTGTTCCGTTTCCGTTTATGTTGTTTTTATTAAATATAAATGCCCTCCCCGCAATGGCAGGGAGGGCTATGCTAACAACCGTCAAACAAGTTTCCCGTCGATGTTGCCATCCGGAAACTGTAGCACGTAAAATCCCCTCCCCATCACTCGTGGGTATAGCGGTGACTGTCAGACAGGCAGTTCTCCTGACTCCGGTTCCTCGCTCCCCCAGCCTTCCCAGGACATTCCATCCCAGTGACATCGTTTGGGTTTGCTCCCCGTTACAGTGGCGGGACCGCGCCGGCATTGCACCGGACTTCCCTATTAAGCCCTATGGGCACCTGTCTCAATAATATTTATTTTCAATGAAATCTATAAGTTCATACTAATTCGTATTCATACTACCATCATTTGCGGTGAAATGTCAAATACCTTCTCAAATCGGTCTTTCCATTCCGCCTATTTATAAATTGTTAAAAGCCTTTTCTATAAAGTTGATAAAAATACGCAAAGCATTTGTTATATATCTGTCTTTACGCCAGGCAAGCCCTGCCTCAATCACAAGCGGGCGGCAGAGGGGACGGCTGATAATATTTTGCTGTTTGTCTGAGACAGCATCAATGAGAAATGAAATACCGACACCCTGTTCGACCATGTTTATAATCGTTTGAACTTGCCGGGTGGAGAAAATGATATTTGGCGAGTATTGATTCTTTTTGCATTCTTCAATGATGAGTCGACGGTTATAGGTATCCTCTTTCAATAAAATAAAAGCCTCCTCCCGAAGCGCTGCAATAGGTACGGCTGATAACCCGCTCAAAGGATGCTCCCTTCTCATGCACACTTTGATTTCGCTGCAGGTAACAGGCATCACCTCGACACCGTCTAATGCATCCCCAAGCACCACGAAGCCAACATCCAGTTTTCCTTTCTCCAATAACCGCAAAACAGAGAGACTTCCTCGTTCTACAATGGTGAGCTCAAACTCCGGGTGTAACTTACGGAATTGGCCAAGGATATAAGAAAACACAAACACCCCGATCATGGGCGGAATGCCAATTTTTATCGTACCGGCCCGCTTGGTTCGGTAATCGGTTATTTCCCTGACCGAATCATCAACACGCAGCAAAATATCATCCACATGCTTCAGAAACATGGCGCCTGCCGATGTCAGGCTGATATTTCGATAACTTCGCTCAAACAAAAGCACCCCGAGTTCTTCTTCCAGGTTTTGCATGGCCACCGTCAGTGAAGGCTGTGAAACATTTAATTGTACCGCCGCTTTGGTAATACTGTTTAACCTGCCGATTGTCTGGAAATATTTTAATTGTCGTAATTCCACAGTATCCCTCTTTTATATTAATAACAATGAAAAAACTCCCGGTTTTCGGGAGTGAGAATACAAAATATGACGCTGCGAAAGTGCGTCCGTATAATCCCCTCCCCATCGCTCGTGGGTCAAGCAGTGATTGCTGAACAGGCAGTTCTCCTGGCTCCGGATCATTGCTTCTTCGCGCCTTCCCAAAGCGAAACGCTCCAGTGACATATTGCGAATTTACTCCCCGTTACAGTGGCGGGACCGCGCCGGCATCGCACCGGACTTCCCTATTAAGCCCTGTAGGGCACCTATTCCTATATTTATATTTTACTGTTATTTTAGTGTTATTCTAGCTTCCAGTATTTATTTCCTCTTTCGTCGTGGTATATTCCGGGGACAACTTTGCCATAGAGCAGGACTATCTCCGCATAAAATACCGGTATTTCACAAAGGAGCCAGTATTTTTATATAATCTAGCTGTAAACCGCATAGTAAAGCTTACCCATATCATAGGAGGTAGAAAAATGTTTATATCACTCAGTAGAAGTTGGGAGCGTTTTGTCCAGAAAAAGTTGCTGAAAATGAATCGGCAAGCCGTGCAACAAGCTAATCCAGCCATTGTATACGAAATTGCCGATGACCTGAATTGCGGCAAGCTTAAAAAGTTATTCGGTTATTATTGTGAAGGAAAATCCGTCCAATACCCGGTATGCTACCAACACCGCCTGCAATAAGGCGGTGTTTTAATTAGAGTATTAGTCCGTACCTTCCTCAATATCGCCTTCCATCTCCAAATAGGTCCGGCGCAATTGCTCCAGATCTTCTTTCGTGGCCTGCCAATATCCCCGCTGGTTGCATTCCAGCAGGTGTTCCAGTATGCTGAAGTATGCCCAGCGGTTGTTTTCCGCCAGCTTCTGGCGCAGTATTTCATCCGCCACATAGGTCTGGAAAAGGCCGCTGAAGATCCAGTTATCCACCCGGTTGGTGGTGGCCGCCAGCCCCAGGATGTTTTCAAACCGGTCCCGAATCTTTTGTGTCCCGTGATAGGGGTGAATCAGCATGGCCTGAATCCATTTGGGGTTTAAGAGGCGGGTTCGAACGCCGCGGGCAATGGAGCGGTCCACGGACTCGGTTTCGACCTTTTCCCCAGTAGTATCCGTGATATAGACGGCGGCTTGCTCTCCTTTGGCGGTTTCCACCGCTTTAGCCAGCCCGCCGAAGTATTCATAGTGGTTTTGAACATGTGGAAATAATGATATAACTCATTTACCGTTGGTGTTTTGTATCCTGCGCCAACCACAGCCTTGATGCGTAAATCTTCCTGAGCTTTATAAGTCAGGCCGAGACGCGGCGTGACTTCGGAACTAAACTGATCGCTCCAGTCGTACCGCATCGAGGGAATCACTAGCAGCTTGTTACCAGCCTTCCATGCATCCTGCAGATATACGGCGCGGTATTCCAACGAGGCTTCTCGGCTTTTTTGGTGTCATCATAGCCGTTCTCCCAGTAGTAGGTCACCGGCGTGCCTTCGCTGCCCGGCTTGCGGATACGCGTTCCCCAGGATTCATCCTTGCGCCATTCCCAACCGGCGGTTAGTCTCTGATTATCGCCGGCCTGCCAAGAACTTTTGCCTTCCACTACCGACAGAGTTCTCTCTACCACGTCAAATGAGTTTAGTTTCCATCCAGTAGAGGAAAGATAAGCTGAGTGGTAATCCTTGTAATATTCTGACCGATAGGCACGAATCTGCCAATCCTGCTGTTCATCTTTGCCGCTATATTCCACTGACCAGTCAGTGCGGGTATTGTCGTTCTGGGTGATTTGCGGTAACTGCATAGCGGCACCTCATAGAAAAAAATGGAATCCATAGCGGTTTCTTCCCATAGCTTGCTGTAGTCCACTTTCCACTGGTTGCCGTTTTCCGTTCTCCAGGCGGCGCTCAAGGCAATAGGGGTTTCCTCGCCATAATAGTTGTCGGTTATTAATTTACCGTTTTTGTCTAAAACTCTATGAGGTTGCGGTTCATGTCGGCCGGCGCTGATGCTCCAGTCGACACTGCCCGTCTCATCGGTCTCCTCCGCCATAGCCGTAAGCGGACTGAGCGTACAGCATGCGGTCAGCAAAGCGGCGGCCAGTCTTTTCTCCCGTTGCTTCCGGATTCCCATTTATAACATCCTCCATTCATCTCATCCCGCTGCATCAGATTCGCCCTGCGGGCAGTATCCCTTCCCAGTCGGCTGAATCTGCCGGCTTGTCCGGAGCCGCTTGCAATGATGTCCGTGCCAGGTATATATAAAACCCTTCTGAAAAAATCAGAAGGGTTTTTTGGCAGTCAGCTAATAAAAAATCCCGGCAAAAAAATAGCCGAGAAGGATAGCCTGTGCTGAAATCCCCTCCCCATCGCTCGTGGGTAAAACGGTGACTGTCAAACAGGCAGTTCTCCTGGCTCTGGCTCATCACTCGCCCAAACCTTCCCAAGACGGAGTCTCAGTGGTATTCCTTGGGTTTGCTCCCCATTACAGTGGCGGGACCGCACCGGTTTTTCACCGGCTTCCCTATTAAGCCTCTAGGGCACCTGTCTCATTTTATGTAATTATATAAATTGCCTGTTTTATTTTAACAAACGCCGATCATTCTGTCAATTCACGGAGAAATGAAGATAGAAGAACGCTTTTATGGATTCGCCGTCCGACCTGAGCCTGGAGGAAGACGGCCTGCAGCGCGTTGTTCTTCCTCCTCATTGGTTCTATGTCTAACCACTTCTCAAGCCTAACGGATAAAAAATACAGTAAGCGCCTCAACATCCGGACCCTATCCGTTAGGTCGCCGGCTGTTTGCAAGTGCGCTCCTGCTGCAGCACAATGAACAAGTGCAGGGAGGGATGAATAAAAAAACTCTCTTCCCATGATGCGAAGAGAGTAAATGATTTAAACCCAACCTAATACAGCCAAAAGCAAGCCGCTTCAGATCAGTTGGCGTCCATAATCCCCTTCCCATCACTCGTGGGTAAAAACGGTGATCGTCAAACAGGCAGTTCTCCTGACTCCGGTTCCTCGTTCGCCCAAACCTTCCCAGGATTATTCCTCCCAGTGGCATCTCTTGGGTTTACTCCCCGTTACAGTGGCGGGACCGCGCCGGTCTTTCACCGGTCTTCCCTATTAAGCCCCGTAGGGCACCTGCTTCGCCTTCATCAGGCATATAAAATTTCTACGTTTATTTTATCACGGCTGGTTGACACTTGTCAATCAGCCGCTAAGGCTGACAGATCAGAAGCCCATCCTATTAAGCCCTTGCGGCACCTGTCTCGCTTTATACAATTATTGGCTGAAAAATGTCTCAATTTTGACGGTCTTAGCCCGCCGGCTTTCGCTTTTGGGTATAAGCCGCGGGTTATAAAGACGGGTACGCCATCCGGATCGGACAATATGGCGGCATCCACGCCAAAGACCTCATCCAGCATTTCCCGGTTAATCACTTCCGCCGGCGTGCCCAGAGCAAACAGAGCTCCCCGGTTTAGGACAAGAATGCGCTTGGAATACCTGGCCGCATGGTTAATATCATGCAGTACCATAACAACGGTGATGCCTTGTTCCCGGTTCAATGCCGACACCAGTTCCATAATCTCCAGCTGATGGGCGATATCCAGATAAGTGGTCGGCTCATCCAGCAAGAGGGTAGCCGGTTTCTGGGCAATGGCCATGGCCATCCAGGCCCGCTGCAGTTCACCGCCGGACAAGGTAAGCACCGGACGGTCGGCAAACTCGGCTACACCAGTTTGTGCCATAGCCAAGGTAATAATCGCATCGTCTTCCCGGCTGGGCCCACGCCACCATTTTTGGTGGGGAAAGCGGCCATATTCCACCAGTTCCCGCACGGTTACATCGCCGGGCGCCTGATGGGTTTGGGGCAAAACCGCCAGCTGCCGGGCAACCAGCCGGGAAGATTGCTGCTGGATGTCCCTCCCATTCAGGTAAATTATGCCGCCAAGCGGTGGCAGCAGCCGGGAGAGTCCTTTCAGCAGGGTGCTTTTGCCTGAACCGTTGGGGCCGAGAATACTGAGGACATCGCCTTGGCTGATTTGTAAATGTAGATTGTCTAAAACGACGCGGCTGCCAAAACCAAGTTGCAGCCGCTCTGCCGCCAAAACAGACATCCTATCCCCTCCTCAGTAAATACAGGAAAAACGGCGCGCCTAAAAAAGCCATGATAATGCCCACCGGTATTTCCACCGGAGCAAACAGGGTCCTGGCCACCGTGTCGCTCAGGGTAACCACAGATGCTCCCAGCAAAGCCGAAGCCGGCAGCAGATAGCGAAAGTCGGAGCCGATCAGAAGCCGCGCCGTGTGGGGCACAATCAGACCAACAAAGCCCAGCAGCCCTACCACGCTTACAGCGCTGGCAGCCAGCAGAGCGGCAACGGCCGTCAGAAACAAACGGGTCTGTTCTACCGGCAGGCCGAGTCCCCTGGCCACATCATCACCCAATACCAGGAGATTCAACCTGCGGGCGCCTAAAAGAGCCAGGCTGCCAGCCAGCAGGGTATAGGGGGAAATAATGCTGACATGAGGCCAGCTGCGGGCCGACAGCCCGCCTACCATCCACATGAGAGCCCCATGGACCCGGTCGCTGTAGAAAACCAGCAAAGCGGAAATGCCGGCTCCCAAAAATGCCGACACGGCAACGCCGGCCAGAACAATCCTCATAGGCTGGATGCCGCCTTTCCAGGCTAGGATATAGATCAGAGCTGCGGCTCCCATAGCGCCCAGAAAAGCCACCGGCACAACCAAATATTCCATATGGGGGAACAGAATCAGAACAGACACCCCTGCCAAACCCGCTCCTGCCGATATGCCGATGATATGCGGGTCTGCCAAAGGATTTTTCATGACACCCTGCAAAACACCTCCGGCCAGGGCCAAATTCATGCCCACCAAGGCTCCGACCAAGGTGCGGGGCAGGCGGATGTTCCAGATGACCTGCGCCTTAGCGTCCTCAATCAGTCCGGATGAGAGAATGGCGATAATCTCACCGGCGGAGATATCCATAGCGCCTCTAGCCAGGCTGATGATCAGCCCTGCCGCTGCCAGGAACAGCAGCAGGATAAGGCACAGCAGCCGCCAAAGACGTTTTTCCCGTCCGCGCTGCCATTCCTGCCGCCAAGGTTTCCTGTTATTTTCCATGTTTAAATACCTCCGGATATACAATCCGGGCCATCTGGAGCACTGCCTCATCATAGCGAATCCCCGGATTCAGCCAATAAAGGCCGGTGGGCAGAAAAAAGATCTGTTTGCTTTTTACCGCCCGAAGGCTGGTCCAGGCCGGATTGCTCTCCACATCAGCCCGCAGCCGGCGTTCAATCGATTCATGGTTACCCATCAGGGTAATCATGACCAAGTCCGGATCGGCTTCGATCAATTTTTCCATGCTGTAGGGAGTCATATCCGGATTTCCGTCAAGGGCTCTGCTGCCGGCGGCAATGTTGTTCAGCCGCAGCATCTTGGCCACATCGCCGGCAATGGTATTCTCCAGCTCCACCGTAACGGTTTTGGCGGTGGCGTGCAGAATAACGACTTTTTTTGACGCAACGGGAAGCTGTTGAATCGTGGCCTGAACCCGGCTGTCCAAATCCGCCGCTTTTTCACCGGCCTGCGGCCCGGTTCCGGCGATATCGCCAAACAGTTTCATTTTCTGCCGCACATCTTCATAAGTTTTCATGCGCAGCAGCAAATAGGGTATCCTGCTGCTCTCCATAACCGGGATCAACTGCTCGCCGGCGCCCTGTAGGCCAATCACCAGATCCGGCTGCAGAGAGATTAAGGCTTCCAGGTTCACATTGCCGACCATTCCCACTAACGGCAATGCCTGAGCTTCCGGTGACAAGGCCAGGGTTTTGGAATCCAGCCGGCCCACAGCCCTGCCTCCTACTGCGTAATATAAATCCACCAGACTGGCCGACAATATGACAACCCGTTCCGGTTTTTTGGCTAAAATAACTGTGCGGCCGGCATCATCAACCACTGTTAGATAGGCATTGTCAGGTGCAGCTGAGGGCAAAGGTCCGGCAGACCGGAAGGAGCAGCCGGTCAGATGTAAGATAAGCAATACTGCCAGGCAGACGCCCGCCCCTATTCTATGTATTTTCACAGTCATTCCCCTTTTTGCTGTATCAGGCTTGACCAGACTCCTGTTCAATCGCCCATTAGCTTTTTCTATACGGGTATGGGACAAATCGATTTTTCCGGATAATGCAGAGGTTTATGATCTCGTCGAAAATGCCCTTCAGGATTACTGAAGGGCATTTTCGGCCGCCCGTCATGGCGCCCAACGCCATTGACGGGCTTACCTCGCCGCTCTTAGAGCTTCATGCCGGCGATAGCATCCTTAACGTGCTGGACATAAATATCCTGAACAGCCGGATTAGCACCCAGCCCAGTCAAGTATACTTCCACTTTGTAGCCTTTTTCAGTCAAAATCGATTTCCAGGAATCAGACTCATCACCCGCCATATCATTGTTGGCATGGTCGCCGGCAACGATCATAAACGGCATGAGGATTACTTTCTTAATCTTATTGGCGCGCAGTGCTTCTTCCACATCTTCCAGAGTAGGTGCTGCCTCTACCGTTCCGATATATACCGGTAATTTGTTCGCTTTCAGTTTATCCTGGAAGGCCTGGTAGTTGGCATTAGCCTTGTGCTCGGGAGTTCCATGGCCCATTAAAACAACAGCTTCACCTTTTTTGAGTTTCGGCAGTTGCTGTTGCAATGCTTTCACCGCCAGCTGATAGTCATCAGGGTTCTGTCCTTCGAAGTAGAGCATCGGACGCCCAATCACGATCTCTTGGAAACTATTTTTATATTTAGCAACGGTATCCACTATTTTGTGCTCGAATTCTTCACCGGGAATGATATGGGTGGACTGCACAACTACATGGGTAAAGCCTTCATTCTTCAATTTATTCAGGGCAGTCACCAGATCATCCACATGCAGGTTATCGTTTGCAGCCAGGTTCTTTCTGACAATATTAGAGGTAAATACCCGGCGGACTTCATAGTCGGGGAAGGTTTGCTGAACTTTCTTTTCAATGGCCTCAATGGTATTTTGACGAGTTTCGGCAAAGGTAGTCCCGAAGCTTACAACCAAAATGGCTTTTTTTGCAGGGGCGGCGTCAACGCCCTGGAAAGCGCCGGCAACCATCATTACCGCCAAAATCATCACAACTCCTAAGCTCATTAGTTTTTGCATGGTCATCTTAGTCATCCCTTCATCTTGTATTTTTTTGTATTTTTGACCCTATCTGTTCTGCGCAGCACGCCTGGCAACAATAGTGGACAGATAGCTGCAAGGCTGGTCTTTGGCCTCGCTGATATTGCGGACGATCATTTCGCGTTCAGTCCCTACATCACTTGCCAATACGGCATTAGCCGCAAAACCTTTTTCCTGGAGCATTCCAATGATCTGGCTGCTGTTTTTATACACCTTCATCAAGACGGCCGCATCGCAGATGTCCAGCACCTTCTCTATTTTATCCGGGGCAGCGGTAGCAGGTACAATTGCCACTACATCCGTCCACTCGGCTATGGGGAAGCCGGTATGACTGGTAATGGCGCAAAACGCCGGGATGCCCGGTATGTTGACTACCTGATGCCCTAAATCCTGCAAGAGTTTAAACACATAGATATAAGTGCTGTACAGCATGGGATCGCCCAGAGTGATAAAAACTACCTTTTTACCTTCCTGCAGAAACTCCAGAATTTTCTTCTTGTTATCTGCCCAGCTCCCGCCTAAGGCTTGGGTATCTTTGATCATCGGGAATACCATGTCCACAACCTGCGTATGGGGCTGAATATGGCGTTTCACAATGGAAAAAGCCAGACTTTCCCGTTTTTTCCGTTTTCGGGGCAATGAGCACATCAGCGCTGCGGATGACTTCCACTGCTTTTAAGGTCAACAAATCCGGGTCTCCTGGACCGACACCCACACCGTAAAATGTTCCTGTCATGTAATGATCTCTCCTATGTATAAAATTTCTATATTTCCTCATGTCCTCTTCCAGGGCTGACCGGCCTCGCAGTCGCCTTAAAGCTGATACGCCGCCTCAATAGTTAAGGATAAAGTATCATCGATTACCACCTTCTCCTTTCTCCCTGAATTGAGTGCCAAAAACAAAAGTCCGTCCGCAACCAGACAGACGGGCTTTTGTTAAATATCCCGACCACAGTCGGGATAGATTAAGCGCTTGATGCGCGAAATCCCCTCCCTATCGCTCGTAGGTAAAACGGTGATTTTAAAACAGGCAGTTCTCCTGGCTCTGGTTCCTCGCTCATCCAAGCCTTCCCAAGCATATATCTCAGTGGCGTTATTTGGATTCGCTCCCCATTACAGTGGCGGGACCGCGCCGGCCTTACACCGGTCTTCCCTATTAAGCCCCGTAGGGCGCCTGTCCATCCATATGAAATTCTCGATACATCATTGTGAAGTACTGTTTGTAACTTATCAGAAGTCAGACTTTTTGTCAACTCCATTAATCGGGAATATCGATAAAAAAGCCGTCTCTTTTTCATAAATTATGCTTAAATATAGGCCTGAACTATTTTGTAACAGAGCAAAAGAATGATATAATGGCAAAGATACAATGAATGATGGAAAGGACGAAAACAACATGGAAGAAACATCTGAACAAATATCTGTAACTGTCAGCGTAAAATTGACTCGTACCCTTTGGTTTAATACCTACCGCGGCCTGGTTTTGGATGCAGCCGGCGACTATTTTGGCACCATCCGGATCATCCCTGAAATTCCTCTGGCCCGGAGCGAAGTCCCGGACAATGCTCCGGAGGTAAAATCCTATGTAATCATCTTGGTTGAAGATGCCGTCTCTCTGACCAACGATACCATCATTGAGTTTGAAACCGCCGTATCCCAAGCTTTACTGGCCGAACTAACCAAGCTGAACCTAACCCCCGAGTATTGTCAGTTCTTTTATCCCCACTTAACGGAAACCTTAGACTCTGATATGACAATGCCCCAGTGAACCGGGGTTAATCCAATTGTTCCATATGATACGCATAAGCGCTGTGATTATGAATGCTCTCGAAATTTTCGCATTCAATTTTGAACCAGCTTATTCCCTGAGTCCGGCGTAACACCAGTACCAAGTCCCGTAAAACGTCTTCCACAAATTTGGGATTTTCATAGGCTTTCTCGGTTACATATTTTTCGTCTTCCCGCTTTAACAGAGGATAGACCGGGCAGCTTCCCTGCTCTTCCATCAATGTCACCAGATCCTCAATCCATAAATAACTGCCTGGCCGGTGCCTGACCTGAACCCGCATGACGCCCCGCTGATTATGGGCGCCATAGCAGGATATTTCCTTGCTGCAGGGACAAAGAGAAGTAAACGGGACCGAGACCCCCATGACAAAATTCAACCGGCCGCCTGTTACCATATCACCGCTGAAGATGCAGTCATAATCCAACATGCTGGGCAGACCGCTGACCGGAGCGGTTTTTTCAATGAAATATTTAAACTGGATATCAATATGAGCCTTTTGAGCCTGTAAGCGATGGAGGATATCAATCAAGATTTGTTCCATTTCTTTATTGGAGATGGGTTTTTGCCGCCATTCGCTTAATACCTCGATAAACCGGCTCATATGGGTTCCTTTATATTCCTGAGGCAAATCTACCGTCAGGCGTATTTTCGCTAAAACCGACTGATACGATCCGTATTTTGTTTTAATCATCAATGGAAGATGGACATCATTGACTCCGACTTTTTGAATCGCAATGCCCCTCTGGTCGGAAGTATTCTGTACGTCTTTCATGGATCCACGCCCTTTATTTGTAATGTATACGACTCATTTATTTATGATGTTTTGGCATGAGGCAGGAGTTTTCCTGCCTCATGCTATATTTGGGATACAGTCCTGAAATGCAGTTTGCACACTTCAGGCAAAGAGGCCCTGTCATACCTGTCCGCAAACTGTCGCCCGGCCGTCACAACTAATGACGAAGCTCCCTTGGGGAACTTCATATCAAACTGTTCCTCTAAAGCTGCGAGGCAGGCTAAAAACCGGTCTCTGGCCAAAACTGAAGCCGCGGCAACAGCAATATTCCGTTCGGCCCGCGGTATTTGCACCAGCGTCACTTGCCTGCCCTTTTCCATCAACTGAGTGATCAGCTGATGTTCCGCGGCAAATTGGTCGGCAATGGCAAAACGGCAGGGAACTTTCCCTAGCAGCTCCTCCAGCACCCGGGCATGGCCCCAGGCTAAAAGCTGGTTTAAATTTTTGCCTACGGCCTGAAATTCCTGATACAGAGCGTTATATCTCTCCGGCGCCAATTCAAGCTCAACAAACCTCTCGCGGCAAATTGCCCGGATTCGGACAGCAAATGCCCGAACTTTGTCATCCGACAGCAGTTTGCAATCCTTTATGCCGCATTCGGTCAATTGAGCCGCGGTAGTTTCATCCACCATAACCGCAGCGACCACCAACGGACCGAAGAAATCTCCCTTACCCGACTCATCACTGCCGATCCAGCGGAAATCAAAATCCGGCACAGTTTCAAATCCGGTTGGCCGTGCAGTCTGGCCGGGGACAGGGAGCGGGCAGGCAGCAGATTCCGGCTGTCCTAAAACAGCGGACCGGACCCTGGCGGTCAATGGCTGACCGGAACTGCCGCCGACCGTAAGGGAAATCCCTTTTTTGCCGTGATAAACATTTACGGTGACTACCGCCGTTTCATCGGTCACTCTTATCTGCGCCCCGTAATCAATCGGCCTTATTTCCTTAACAGTAAGACCCATGTTTCTAAACTGAACGGATAAAAGATCTACTTTTGCTTTTACCAGTTGATTTTCAATCATAGCGATACCTTCTCCTCACTGTCCCCGGGAGATTCTATACTGAATCTGAATCATAGGCTGCCTGCAGCGCAGCCTGAGCGACTGCCTTAAGGGGCACATTCTGCTGCAGAGCCAGTTGACGGCAGTCTTCATATTCGGGAGAAATATTGCAGATCCTGCCTTCATGCCGGCTGACTTTGAGTCTTACCCTGCCCCAGGGTGTGGGTACGTCATGAATCGTCCGGGAGGCAATAGATCTCCGGACAGGATAATATCGCATCCCGATGGATGAAGTTTCTTGCAGCACCAAAGCGGAAACTGTCTCAAGCAAATCAGCGGAAATCAGCATCGACAGTGTATTGGCCGGTCGTCCCTTCTTCATTATGATGGGCGTAAGCCACACATCCAAAGCGCCAAGGGCAAACACTTTGTCCATGACATAGTTATAGTATTGCGGATTCATATCGTCAATATTGGTTTCCAGCACGTACAGCCCTTCCGTCCCTATATGGGTCCGGACATTTCGTTCTCCCAGATGCAGACGCAAAACATTGGGGATCTCCAGGTCCCATGTCCCGGCGCCGTAGCCGGTGCTGCGACTGATAAAATCAGCCGGCATGCCGCCGAATCCGGTTCCCAGCGTGGCGACAATCGCCGCGCCGGTTGGAGTTACCAATTCTTTAGCCACATCGCCGCTATAGTAAGGTATGCCATGCAGCAGTTCGGCAGTAGCCGGAGCAGGCACAGGCATCACACCATGGCTGCATTTCACGAAACCGGAACCTACGTGCAACCTGGAGCAATAAATTTCGCTGATTCCTAAAAAATGAAAGCCGTAAACAGAACCGACAATATCAATGATCGCATCGGCAGCTCCCACCTCATGAAAGTGAATATGGTCCACCGGAGCGCTGTGCACTTTCGCTTCCGCCTCGGCCAGGCGTTGAAAAACTTTGACGCTGTCAGCCTTCACAGGTTCCGGCAAATCGGCCCGGTGAATAATCTCGATGATATCCGGCAAATGTCTGTGCTGGCGTTGGAATCTTCCCAGCCGCACGTCCACATAAACAGCATGAATTCCTTTTTTCTCAACCGATTTGATGCTTATTTCAAAGCCTGACAGCGACAGTTTTGCAATCGCGCCGCGCAGTTTGTCCTCCGGCAACCCTGCGTCCAGCAGTGCTCCCAGGATCATATTGCCGCTAATGCCGGAAAAACAGTCTAAATAGATTGCACTCATCGGTTCACCTCATATGATTTATAATACTGGCCATCCTGCCGGCGCCAAAACCATTGTCAATATTCACCACGGCAATACCGGCGGCACAGCTGTTCAGCATGGCCAGCAAAGCTGCCAGGCCGCCGAAATTGGCGCCATAACCGACACTGGTAGGAACGGCGATGACCGGTTTATCTACCATTCCCCCTACCACACTGGCCAGGGCTCCTTCCATTCCGGCTACAACAATCAATACATTGGCCTGCTGGATGATCTCATGCTGGGCAAGCAGCCGATGAATGCCGGCAACGCCCACATCAAACACCCGTGTTACCCTATTCCCCATCAATTCAGCCGTAATAGCCGCTTCTTCCGCCACCGGGATATCGCTGGTGCCGGCAGTCATGACCAGGATGTACCTGTCGTCGTCTTGCCTGGCTTCTTCCCGGTTCACCACAATAAGGCGGGGCAGTTCATAATAGATGGAGTCCGGTACCAGGCGGCGAACCGCTTCATACATTTCTTTCGAAGCGCGGGTGGCTAGAACACTCTTATTCCGCTCGGCTAACCGTTCTACAATCGTTGCTACCTGCTCCACTGTTTTACCCTGACAAAACACCACTTCCGGAAAGCCTTGCCGGATGGCCCGGTGATGATCTAACTTGGCAAAAGACAAGTCTTCATAAGGCAGAAATTTAAGTTTTTCCAAAGCTTCATCTAAAGATATTTCTTCCTGACGAAAGGCCTGCAGAACGTCGCTGATTGTCTTGGTATTCATAAATCTCCATCGTCTCCTTATATCGTAAACAAGATGATCGCATGCGAAATGTGCAAAACTGAACCGTAAAAAGCAATGAAGACAAGGATTCCCAAAGAATCAATGTCTTCATGACATTTGAGTCATATATATATTACCACGTATTCACAGATACCTCAAGACAGGCACTCCCTGCGCGGGACAATTAATTGGGCAGCTGATTCTTCCGCGAGTCCTGGATCAGCTCCTCCAGCACTTCGATGATTTTCAGCTGAGTTTCTTCCAGAAGTCCCAACCCATAATTTAACAATACCATTTTGGGATTGATACGCATTTCCGAATAACTGGACAATATCTCCAGATGGCTGATTGCAATCTCTAACTGTTCCGCTGCCGCTACCACCTGATCATCCAACAAGAATTCAAATAAGGTAGCACAATATACCTGGATCACTCCAATGGCTTTACTGAACCCAATGCTGCTAAAATGATGCTGCATAAATACAAAAAAATGGTTTACAAATTCTTGAAATTCATCGTGATCATACACCTGTGAATCCAAGGATGACACAATAATCATCTTATGCAGCTGGTTTATATATGCATTCTGCACCTGCAGCAATGATAAAATATCCTGTATACCCGGATCGTTTGCGGCAGCAATTGGCATGTATGAAACTTCCGCCATCTATACACCCCCATACTGGCTCTGTAGACTCGGAGAATCATCCCCGAAAAGTAACTGATCTTCCTCTTTACCCAAGCTGCTTCCTATCTTTCTATTTCTAATACATCATATTCCGTTTTAACACATTATGTTTAGTTTTTGGTCATGCCTTTTTTTATTTCAGACTGAACACTGTTATTTCCAGTTTTACCTCCGTCTGTCCTTCCCGTTCGATTAAAGAAATTCCCTGCATCGAAATAAGACGAGGGCCGTCCTCCAAATTTTTAATAAAGTTCATGACGTCAAAATATTCTCCCTGTAACAGGATTTCTATTTTAATTTCCCGGTATGACGTCTTACCGATTGTTTTGCCGGGGATTAAAGAAAGCAGCTTCAGCCGGTGCTTTGCCATATTTTCCTCGATATACAGCAGCAGGTTCTCCAGGTCCGGCTCATTAGGCAGAATCCGATTCAGTTCCTTTGTTTTTTTATCTAACAGAGACAGCCGCTGATCAATATCAGGATAATCCCGGCCAAACTGCTCCAGAATGCGGACATTGTGTTCCTCTGTGTCATATTCACGCAGTAACGTTTCTATTTGCCATTGCTGCGGCTGAATCAGAAAACAGTAAAGCAGCGGCAGGATAAAGATTATGAAGCCAACTAGAATAGCGGCATTTTTTCCTCTAAATTTGTCAGATAACAGCATATTTATTGTATTTCCTTGATTTTTCCGATTATTTCAAATCGATAGTATGTCGATTGGTCATCTAAGTCAACCTTATTTAAGGTACTTTCAAACATAGGATCACTATGCAGATTCTGTAGGAAAAGATTTAACTGGATATAGGATTCAGTAATCCCCAGGATCCGAAATGTTGCCGGATCCTGACCGGTGCCGGTGCCGGCGACGGAAACCGAATTCAGCCAAACCCCCTTGGGGATAAGGTGGCTCAACTGAGCAATCGGCGTATAAAACAAAGTCCGTTCCCGGGTCAGCTTAATGAGCAGGTCTTCCTTTTGCCGTACCGCCTGTTGTTTCTGATGATAGAGCTGATAATTGAGTTCTGTTGGCTGCAGCAATGTTTTATGAACCCTTAGTTCCATGATTCCGGTCTCCAGGGTATGAATCCGGTATGCCGCTGCCAGATAAAACCACAGCAAAGCAAAAAAACATCCCCCCAGTAGGCAACCAAACCATGAGGGATAATGAAACCGGCTAGGTTTATCTGTCTCCGGCAGTAAGTTGATCCGAATTCTATTCATCATGTCCTATCATTCTCCGTCATAAAGTGCCAAGCCAACCGCAATGTCCAGACTCGAGAGGTTGTTCACAGGAGGAATTTTCCGGTTAATGTGAAGACCATGCAACGAATCATGCCGTTTGGCAGTCATTCCGGTCTTATTCGCCATAAATGCCGCGAATGAAACCGGATCAGGCTGTTTTTCCAGGCATACCAAGCTGATGGGGGTTCCGGGACTCAAAGTATGATAAGATTCAAGCGTTCGATGAATTTCCGGCAATAAAACAGCCTCATATAAATCCGGCATAGACGAGGAGCGGCAGAAGCCCTGCTGATGGGCTATATGCCGGTAAATAACCGGTACATGCTTTTCGAATATCGCAATCCAGGAACTGCAGGACCCAATGGCCATGATCAGCAGGTTGCCCGGCATGTTCAGTGTACGATACACTGCCAGAGGTTCAATATCAACCGCTGCCGGCGTCAATCCCGCCTGCCGGAGAATCCGGATCCGGGCGTCCACCGACTCTTTGCGAACTGCCACCACCAAAACTTTCAGTCCCGGAATCTGGTTGCCCGCGACGGCAAAATCATAGTAATAAGTCCCCTGTTCATAGGGGACCAACGATGTTATATCCCAAGCTATAGCCCGACGTAATTCCTTCATAGACATAACCGGATACAGTGCGCTGCGAATCGCAACGCCGCTTGCTTCAGCGGCAATGACCGTTTTTTTGCCGCCGGCGACACCGGTGGTCAGGCGCTTCAGTTCCGCCGCAACCTGACTGGGGTCACTCTGTTTTTGAACTATGTCAATACCCGCGGCAAAACGTAATACGGGTTCTTTTTGGCCCCGGCAAATTTCAGCAATGTGAATCGCATCCGACGCAAAATCCACTCCCAGCATCCCAGGGTCAGGGTACCTGAAAACGTTAGCCAGATTCCACATCTTTTACGGTTTATTACGCCTTACCATGATGGGGTTTGGCGCTTACGATCTTAATGCCGTTGACAATAGCCGCAATAACATCGACGGTAAACTGCTGCTCTAATGATTTCACCTTTGCATAGGCTTCTCCCTGATTTGTCACCACATATTGGGGCGGCAGAGAGTTCAACGCCAGAGAAGCTACGTCATAACGGCACTGTTCACATTGACAAAACTTCGGATTGGCTTCCAACAATTCATCCAGTCTTTGCCAAACCAAATCTTCCATATAATTACGCAGTTGCATAGTATCAACCTCTCTTTTTATTTGGAAAGTCAGTTACTATCCCATATCGCGACGGTCTTATCATCCATATTGAACGTGGCCGACACTTTACGCTTTGATTGATTTACCTGCCCGATGGTTTGGATCTCAATCGTTCGATCCGGCAAACTTTTGACAGTGATGGTATACTTTCCGGTTACCGCAGGCAAGTCTATGGTTTGGAGATATCCTCCGGTTGCTGGCTGCCAGTTCGGGTTTTCCGCCAATTTGTATATGGCGTATCTGGTTCCTGCTTCGGCGGTAAACCGGGCCTGGACGCCATCACGGAAACTCACTGCCATGCGAACTTCGGACTGAGCCAAGGAGTACAGCATCAGCGTTAACAAGCTAACAGCCAGGACCGTCCAGATACTGATGATCGAAAAGCTGCCGCCTTGTTTGGCAAAGAGCTTAACCATCCCCTATCCCCCATTTTGATTTAATCGGAGAGGTTCAATGGAGCAACGCCGGTGTCAATCCTAAAAGAATCACCGGTAGCAGGGTTTTGAACAGCAAAGGAAATGTGCATGATTCCGGAATCTCTCCACTGAAAAATCAGATCTGACACTGCGTATTTTTCATCGGTAAGGGCATTGATCCCCCCATTTCTTACCCTGTATAACACATGGTTTGTTCCCAAGCGATACATCACTTCGGCGCCAGTCTTGTCCTGCAGCCGGGCGGACCCCGTATCCACCGCCCCAATCTGTCGGGCATAACGAAAATCCCGCACCATATATTCCGCGGCCAGCCGCGCATTCTGCTGTATTTGCAATTGATGCACCGAACTGTTATAGAGTTTGACACTGACCCTCATAATCCCTGCCATGACAGTGATCATCATAATCGCCAGCATAACGGCAACCATTAGTTCTACCAAGGTAAAGCCTTGCTGCGATTTCCCGGCCTGTCTTCCGGCATTCAAAGACATGAGTTCACCTCCGTCATCCGCTATTCGTATGGATCAGGACTGACAAAGTGATAAGTTTCAGCCTGCACGGAATATTCTCTGCCGCGGCTGCGCCAGGAAACAAAAGCCTGATTTGCCTGCAGGCCGGGTAGGACTGTGCGGCCGTTCCAAGAGATATGATAGAGAATATGGTTCATTTCATAGGAAAAGGGGTTGGTCGCCCAAGGATGCTGTTTAATTTCCAGTGTTTGCAGCGTTTTTTGCACCAGGCCGGTGGCTGCCGTATATTCACCGGCCAGCCGAACATCCTGTGCGGCTTGGTTTAATGCCCCTCCAATGGCGGCCAGCATACCGCACATCATTGCTACTGCCACCAGCATTTCCAGCAGTAAATATCCTTTATTTTCGTTCTGGTCTGGTATCACTAATCCTCACCCGCCCCACGGCTCCTTCAATGATCACATACAGTATGCTGCGGCGATTGGTAAGTGAAAGGGTCTGCCCACCCTTACCCGGCGCCCCGCTGACCTGAAAGTAAACAGCAGCAGGGACAGGCTGATAAGACAAACGGACCCCCTCCGGGAATCGCACTTTTTTTAAAACTTGGGTACCCTTCATGACCCAATATTGATTTAAAGCAGCCGCATCAAAGATTAACTGAAAATTGTCCGATATTGCCGGTTCATCCAGGGCCATTTGCTGAATCCAACGCAGGTCCGCCTGCAAATTCAGCGCCGCATGATCCAATTCCGCCTGCCGCAGCGAGTGATGGATGGCCGGCAGAGCAAAAAGAGAGACAATACTCAAGATACTGATCACAACCATCATTTCGATAAAAGTAAATCCGTTGCCGATTTTCATGGTCTCATGACTAATCTCCTTTCTAAAGATACCAGAGGCTGAGATACCACTGCAAAATCAATTTTCCGTATAAATGACTGATGAATGCCCCCAGCATCATAAATGGTCCAAAGGGTATCGCGTCGGTAAGGGATTTTTTCCCGGCCATGTACAACGTCATCCCGGCTAATCCGCCGAAAACAAAGGCCATAAACAAGCCAACGATTTGTGCCTGCCAGTCCAGCCAGACTCCCAGTGCCATTGCCAGCTTGATGTCCCCCATTCCCATTTTACCGTGACTGGCCAAAAAAACTGCCATTAAAATCCCTCCTCCTGTCAGAACCGATAGCAGGCAATCTTTTAGGCCAACTGCAGAAAAATTAAAGATAATACCCGCGACAAACATCCACAGCAAGGTTTTATTGAAAATGAGCTGCTGTTTATAGTCCGTATAACTGATGATCAGACCGAAATATACAAATAACGCTGTTCGGCAAAAGGGTATATATTCTGTCATGCTACCACCACACCCGTAATTTTTTCACTTGATTTGCTCAGCCGTAAGCCCCCGATAGGTGGCCTGCCCGGCGCTGTTAATTTCATATTTGATGTCGGAAGTATTCTCCAACGTGGTGGCTGTCAACTTGACATCCAAAGGCGGTATAGGTTCGGCGTTGAGCCAGGGGCCTTTGCCGTTAACCTGGGAACTTAGCGCTGCCACAGAGGACGGATATCCTCCTACATCTGCGTTATACAAGATCACCGCTCCCTCAATGGCTTTCAAATCCGCCTGAATTTTAACGATTTTTGATGTATTAATCGCCGAAGTAAATCTGGGAACCGCAATGGCAGCTAATATGCCAATAATGGAAATGACGACAATCAGTTCAATCAGGGTAAAGGCTGACTGGCTCATCGTTTGTTCTATCCGTCTTTTTGTCTTCAGTCCCATGACTCTGCTCACCTTTCTTTACCGGAACGATCCGCGCCGTAATAAAGATCAGAATCTCGGTATCGCTTCCATCTCGCTGGGAATTACGAAACAAATGTCCGACAAGGGGAAGATCGCTGACAAAGGGAATCCGACTGCGGTTTGAAATATGCTCACTACCAATTAAGCCGCCAATTACAATGGTCTCCCCGTCCCGCATAATGACTTGAGTTTCCGCTTCCCGGGTTGTAATACGAAAAGCCTTCATCTCGGCAACATAAAACGGCGTACTCACTTCGGTTTTCACCACAGCGGTAATAAATCCGTCCTTGCTGACCCTGGGGGTATAGATCAATTTGATACCGGCATCCACGTATTCGGTCGTTATCGTCGTTCTGCCGCCGCTGTCGTCTCGTTCAACCGGGACGGGGATTCGGTCGCCAATCATAATTTTTGCCTGTTGTCCGTCTAAGGTGGTCACGTTGGGGCGGGACAAAAGTTTAGCCTCCCCCCGGGTCAAAAGGGCATTAATTCGGCTTTGAAACTGAAACTCATAGGGGCGGTTCTCCGGATTTCGCCCATATTGAATAGCGCCGGCAAATTCGCGGCTCACAACATCACCGTCCCCACTAGTGGGGACCGCCGGCGTAGTAGCCCATTGCCACTCAACCCCCAGCTGCCGCGTATTATTTTTATTGACCGACAGAATCTGCGCCTCCAGGGTGATCTGCTGCGGCCTGACATCCAGCATGGCTATCGCGCGCTGCATCAGTTCGGCGTCCCTGTCCGATCCAAAGAAAGCGATGGAATTGCCGCTTTCGTCGATTTTAAGGTTCTCTTCCGGAATCATCGCCGTCAGAGAACTTTTTACCTGTTCGGCTCTTATATAATGCAGTTTAATAACCCGGATCGTTTCTAAATTTTTGCCTGACTTACTATCGGCAGTAATAATAAAAACCCCTTGTTTTTTCACGCATCGCAGGCCTTTTGCCAAAGAAACCTGTTCCAACGCTTGGTCATAAGGGATATCCACCAAATGAACGGTGATTTTGCCGCTGACAGAACCGTCGATAATGGCATTAGCCCCGACGGCGCCGGCAATCCCAGCCAATACTTCACGTATATCGGCATTAGCGGCATGTATCGTCACTGTAGCGATGCCCTTCAGTGTTAGATTGCCTTGCCGGATAAGGCCTCCGGCAGATTCAGACCGATGCTGCGCCGCTATATCCGGTTCAGTTGATTTCCCCGGCAAAAAAGGGTTGCGGATACCATAATTTTGACTGTAACCTCGCGGCATCTCACTGCTCGGTTTAGGCGAGGATCCTGCCGGTTTCCCGGCATTAGCTGCTACAGGTGCTCCCGGGTGCAAAGGATCATTGAAGGCCGTTCGGTCGAAGAAATACAGGAACAGCACAGGAACAACCAGAATAAAAACGATGTATTGTCTCTTAAAGGTCATACTCACCTGCTCCCCACACTGCCGATCATTTCAAATAGCGGCAACATAGTGGCACTTACAATAGCTCCGACAATCAAACCCATCAGGGCAATCATGAACGGTTCGACGCCGGTGCTGATTCGAGCCATGGTCTCATCAAGTTCGGTCTCGATAAAATCCGCCACCGTTTCCAGGATATCCCCCAGCTTGCCGGTCTCTTCCCCTACCGACATCATTTGGAGCGCCATAGGAGGGAAAATGCGGCTTTTCCCCAGAGATGCCGATAAACTGATGCCATTGCGCAAATCAGTTACAACCACCATGAGAATTTGAGCCATCTGATAGCTGTCAATAGTTCCTTTTAGGATGTTCACAGCGGTCAATAAGGGAACTCCGCCCCGAAGCAGCATGCCCAGCGTGCGGCAGAACCTGCCCACCCCGCTTTTGGCAAGCAAAGGGCCGTATACCGGTATATGAAGGCTGATGTGATCCAGGATAGACCGGAAACGGTGATGACACCTGGCAAGGAAAACAAATGCCAAAATAATCAGTGCAGCAGCAAATAGCAAATAAACAAAATATTGAGCAACGATTCGGCTGCTCTGGAATATCCATTGGGTCAGGAGGGGCAATTCTATCTTTAAATCAGTAAATAAACTATCAAAAACCGGTAATACATAGACAAAGAGAAAGGCAAGAGACCCCAGGGCAAAGCACAAAACAATCAAAGGATAGGTCATAGCCGATTTCATCTTTTCTTTCAGCTTGTAGCCCTTTTCAAAATAGACAGCCAGCCTGTCCAAAATATGGTCAAGATCAGCGCCTAGTTCTCCTGTTTCGATGAGTCCGATCATCATCAATGGGAAAACCTGCGGGAAACTTTGTAATGCCCGGGACAGCATCTCCCCCTGCTCCACCTTGCGCCGTATCTCAAGCAGAATCAATTGAAACCGTTCATTACCAGCCTGATTGGCGATGATCGCCAAACATTGTACCAGAGGTAAGCCGGACCGTAAGGTAACAGACAACATCCGGCATAATAAGGCGATATCTTTCATTCCAATGGGATGCAGCACTCTGGCTAGTATTCCGTCCAATAGCCCAGGAGGCGCTTCTTTTATATCCAGTGCGTATAATCCCTGGTTTTTCAGCGCATAGACTGCTTCGGCAGGGCTTGAAGCCAACAGCAGGCCTCGGTGGGTTTCTCCGCTATAACTTTTTGCTTGATAAGAAAAAGTCTTATTCATAACTCCTCTGCCACAGCCATCATTTTCCCGTCGGCAAATCCTATTCAAAACAGTGAACAACCCGCATTACTTCTTCCAGCGTGGTTTGTCCGCCGCCTACTTTTGCCATGCCGTCCTGCTGCATGGTAGTCATTCCCTGCCTGATGGCGGCGCGACGTATTGCCTCGCTGGATACCCGGTTTTTCACCGTTTCGCGTAATTCAGCCGTTAACGGCAGGACTTCATAGATCGCCGTCCGGTTGTAATAGCCGGTCTGACCGCAGAAATTACACCCGGTTGCCCGGTACCGCACCTCTGTGTCAGCCAGTTGTAGAAGTTCTCTTTCAGTCTGAGCCGGTTGATAAACCGTACGACACTCCGGGCAGACCAGCCTAACCAGACGCTGCGCTAAAACTCCCAGTACCGATGAGGCAACCAAGTACGGCTCAATGCCCATATCAATCAAGCGGGTAATCGCGCCGGCAGCATCATTGGTATGCAGGGTTGTCAAAACCAAATGCCCAGTCAACGCAGCGCGTACCGCAATGTCTGCCGTATCTTTGTCCCGTATTTCTCCGACCATGATCACATCGGGATCCTGGCGCAAAATCGAACGGAGTCCGTTGGCGAAGGTCATGCCGGATTTAGTATTGACCTGGATCTGATTGGTACCGTCTATACGATACTCAACCGGGTCCTCAATCGTAATAATATTTTTCGTGACGCTGTTAATCTCAGTCAAAACCGAATAGAGGGTGGTCGTTTTCCCTGATCCAGTGGGACCTGTCACCAGCACCATACCGTATGCCTGAGAATATAAACGTCGAAAGCCGGCGAGGCATTCGGCGGAAAATCCTAATTGATGAATATTGGTCATGATGGCCTTTTTATCCAGAATCCTCATAACCACTTTTTCGCCAAAGATAGTTGGCAGGGTGGCGACCCGAATATCAATCCTTCTGCCATCAAATTCAGCAATATGAATTCTCCCGTCCTGAGGCAATCGTTTCTCAGCAATGTCCATATCCGCCATCACTTTGATTCTCGCTGCTACGGCAGGATAATTGGGCTGAACATAAGTGCCCACTTCCAGCAAGAATCCGTCAATCCGGCAGCGCACTCTGAATTTTGCCCCGCCGGGCTCGAAGTGTATATCGCTGGCCCGCTTCCTGATGGCATGACTTACTATGCTATTGACAAAGTGAACCACTGAGGATTCTTCACCCAAAGACTGAGGAAACCCTTGAGTCTTGTCCTCAGAAACTGCTTGCCCACCAAACTCTCTATGCATCTGCTCACATCCAACAATCGCTTTATACAGAAAAATTTTACAGTATTACCATTATTATATTATAATTCGCACTATTACGCTAGAATCTTCCGAAATTTTTTGTTAAATAAATCAAGAAAATGAAAAAAACACCCGCAACCTACCCGCAGGTGTTTTATAATCTACTCCATTCGATATACCCCGCACTTTCTGTCTTGCCAGACCGTGAGCCCTTCACGGCTGTGGGGCACCATGCTTGCATCATATTGGGCATAAATGATTGATTCTGCATCAGTTCCTTCAGTTGTTATCCGGCCATTAGGATCAATAAACAAGGAATGTCCGGGAAACCGAATGCCGCGATGTTCGCCGACGCAATTTACGGAGCAAAGGTAGACCTGATTTTCAATAGCTCTGGCCTGGTTAAGGGTAATCCAGTGTTGAAGCCGTTCCCGGGGCCATTCTGCAACCACAAAGATCATTTGGGCGCCGTCTAAGGCCAGTGACCGGTACAGCTCCGGAAATCTTAAATCGTAGCAGATAGTCAAACCGGCGGTAATTTCCCCCAGTTGAAAGCTGGCGCGGCGGTTCCCCGGTGAAAAGAATTTCTCCTCGCCATACAGGCTAAACATATGAACCTTTTGATACGTAGTCACGATTTGTCCTTGAGGGTCAAAAACAATGGTTTCGTTAAATATCCGGTCATCCCGCTTAACCGGCATAGAGCCCGCCACAATGTATACGCCCTTGGTTTTGGCAATCCGGCGCATCTCTTGGATAACGGGACCTTCCGGGTCTTCCGCCCATTGCTCTACATTTTTCAGCCCATAGCCTGTTGTCCATATTTCCGGCAATACCACTGTCCGGGCCTTATCCGCCGCTTCCTCCGCCATGCGGATACCGCGCTCCCGGTTAGCTTGAATATTCCCGGACACTACTTCCATCTGAACCATCGCAATCTGCAAATTGGTCACTCCTTAAAATCCTACAATAATTTTTTTGCCTGCAAAAGTTCAATCGTCATTTTTTCGATGAACCTGGTAACTTTGGTACCAATAAATTCCTGGGTACTTAGCGGTTTAACCCAAATAGTGTAAGAACCCAAGCGGTTGCCCCCCAACACATCAGTGTACAATTGATCGCCTACCACTGCCACTTCATGGGGCAATAAGCTCATGGTGCCCATGATGCTTAAAAATCCCTTTTTGGCTGGTTTAAAAGCTCGTGCCACATAGGGTACATTCAATATCCGGGCAATTTCACCCACTCTTTTTTGGCGATTGTTGGATACCAAACCGATACCCATCCCAAAAGCCAACACGCTCTCCAGCCATAGAAGCACTTCCGGCCCTAATATGGAACTGTCCCAGGGAATAATCGTATTGTCCAGATCAAGAATCATTCCCTTAATACCGTTTTTCCGCAATGCCTGTATATCAATTTCATATAATGAATTAACAATGGTTCCAGGACACAGATACTTTAGCATATGACCTCCCCTTTTTAGTGTTCTGTCAAGTCTATTATATCACAATTCAGCGGTTTTGATATTCCGACGGCAAAGCGAGACAAAACCCGCTACCGGAAAACCAGTGCGGGTTCTGTCATTAAGAGAAACTACTTAATATCGGATGGATCCATAATGGCGATATCGCCTTCTTCGCCGGTCCGGATCCGGATGGCATTCTCAATGGGATAGACAAAGATTTTGCCATCGCCGATCTGTCCGGTGTGACAGGCTTTTTTAGCGGCCTCCAAAACTTTTTCCACCGGCACTTCACAGACCACAATTTCCACTTTGACTTTAGGCAAAAGATTGATCGTATATTCTTTTCCTCTGTATACCTCAGTATGACCTTTTTGCAGGCCGCAGCCATAAACCTGGGTAACCGTCATGCCGGTTACCCCGATAACGTTCATGGCTTCCTTCAGTTCCTCCAGTTTAGCCGGCCGGGTGATAATATCAATTTTAGTCATTTTTCTCATAAATGTCCCCCCCAATCTTATGATCTCTCCATGGTTAAATCTTCAGGCTTTCCTTTGGATTTTCCTGTATCAGACAGAACAGCTTTTAAAGCACTGTCCCAACCGGGTAGCGCATCGCATCGATTAGGACATGTACCCTCTCTCGCCATGGTCCGAAATATCAAGACCTTGAACTTCCTGGTCCTCCTTAGCGCGGAGCTTCATAAATAATCCCACAACCTTGATGATGATAAAGGTCATCACTGCCGCAAAAATCCATCCGGCCAAGACGCCATAAGCCTGCAAGAGTAACTGTTCCGGATTACCGAAGAACAATCCGTCTGCACCGGCAGAATTAACCGCTTTAGAAGCAAACAGGCCAGTAGCCAGGGCGCCCCAGGTACCGCCGATGCCATGTACGCCAAAGACATCCAGGGAATCGTCATAGCCCAGCTTTGCCTTAAGCTTGCTTACCGCCAGGTAGCACACAACGCCGCCAAGGAGACCGATGATCAGGGCTGAGGGAACATTAACAAAACCGGCGCCCGGGGTAATTGCGACCAACCCTGCTACGCAGCCGCTGGCAGCGCCCAAAAGGGTAGGTTTGCCATGATCGAGCCATTCGGTAAGCACCCAGGATACAGTTGCCGCAGCAGCGGCAATATGAGTTGTCACGAAGGCGCTGGCAGCAAGGCCATTAGCCCCCAGAGCGCTGCCGGCGTTAAATCCAAACCATCCGAACCAGAGCAAGGCGGCGCCTAGTACAGTCATGGGCAAATGATGAGGCAGTATAACCTCTGATCCATAACCTTTACGCTTGCCAAGCAGCAGGGCTATGACCAGTCCGGATACACCGGAGCTGATATGGACTACGGTGCCGCCGGCAAAATCAAGTGCGCCTAAATTACGCAGCCAGCCGCCTACACCCCACACCCAGTGAGCCAGGGGATCATACACGAGAGTGGCCCAAAGCAGAGTGAAGACGACCAAAGCCGGAAATCTCATTCTTTCAGCAAAGGAACCGGTAAGCAGAGCAGGTGTGATAACAGCAAACATACCCTGGAAAATCATAAAGGCGAATTGTGGAATCGTTCCGGCATAGTCAGCGTTAGGCTCTTGCCCGACGCCGTTTAAGCCAAACCAGGAAAGATCGCCAATTAAACTGCCAATATCCGGACCGAATGCCAGTGAATAGCCAAACAGCGCCCATTGCACCGAAATCAGGCCGAGAATAAAGAAACTTTGCATAATCGTGCTCAATACATTCTTGCTACGTACCATGCCACCGTAAAATAAAGCCAGTCCAGGAGTCATCAACATGACGAGAGCCGCGCTGATCAATACAAAAGCGGTATCACCCGTATCAATGGCAGGCGGTTCGCCCGCGGCTAATGCCGGCAAAGCCATGGCGACAAACAGGAGTGACAGGCACAGAATTTTTCCAAGTCTTTTTTTCATGTTCATCATCCTTTCCAATACGAATGAATTCATCCCTTGCACAGACGCATTTTCCGGCAACGCCTTTTAAAGGCAGAAAGACGCCCTGAGAAATTCTCTCAGGACGTCTTTGTCCAAAAATAATTGCATGCCTGTGCTTTTTGAGTTGGCTCTAACAAATCAGGCAAAGTCCGGCAGAAAACAGAAAGGTCCTGAGATGTTGCATCTCAGGACGCCTATGTCCTCTTATTAAAATCACCTGTGTAAGGATGAATGTCAAACTATGAATATACTATATCAGGATGTAATGTCGCTGTCAATCTTCTTTTTTCATTTCCTGCATGATTTTTGCTAACGCCATGAAATGCCGGCGAAAGATGGTGGCTTCATCATAGCTTCACAAAATGAACTCGTAAAATCCCCTCGATGCCCCCCAGGAATTCCAAAGTTTCCTGAGATACTTCCGAGTCTGCTGTTAAAACCATCATGGCCCGTTTATCACTAATTTTCCGGCCAACCTGCATGGTGGCAATATTTACTTTGCCTACACCCAATAAGGTTCCCATTTGACCAATAACGCCCGGTTTATCGATATTCTCCCCTATCAGCATATAAGGCGCCGGATGAACGTCAAATTCATAACCGTTGATTTCCACTATTCGTACTTCGGCTTTGCCAAAAATAGTGCCGCTGATGCTAAAGGTTTTATTTTTGGAGATGATCTTGACAGTGACCAAAGTAAGGTAATTATCCACCGTGGACTCTTTGCTCTCGGTTACAACCACCCCTCTGTTTTTGGCGATAAGACTGGCATTGACATAATTCACCCGTTCCTTGAGAACAGGCTCAAACAAGCCTTTCAAAATTGCCAGGGAGATCATGGATGTCTCCAATTCCGCTACCTCGCCCCGGTAGATGATCTCCACTTTTTCCACAGCCTCTTTTTCCAGCTGATAATATATTTTGCCTAGGGTTTCGCCTAATTTCAAATAGATTTTGACCGAGCTCAGTTCCTGTGCCTGCAGTGTGGGAAGATTCACAGAGTTGGGCGCCATTTCCCCTCGCAGCGCCGCCGCCACTTCCTGAGCTATCGTAACTCCAACGTTGTCCTGGGCTTCTACCGTATCAGCGCCGGCATGGGGCGTTACCACCACATTATCAAGTTCCAGCAGCGGTGAAGTGGCTTGCGGTTCTCCGTCGGGGACATCAATTCCGACACTGGCGACAATCTTCTCCTTGATGGCCTCAATGAGCGCCTCTTCGTTGATAAGGCCGGCCCGGGCGCAATTGATGACCCTGATACCCTTTTTCGCCCCCTTGAATTGTTCCTTGCCGATCATGCCGTATGTTTCCTTGGTTTTTGGGGTGTGGATGGTAAGGATATCGGCCTCTGCCATCAGGTCCTCCAATTTCTCCCTTCTTTCCACTCCCAGGTTCTTAAACCGGGTTTCATTGACATAAGGATCATAGGCAACGATTTTCATACCAAAGGATTTCAATCGGGTTGCCACTAAAGATCCAATGCGCCCCAATCCTACGATACCTACTGTTTTTCCCTGCAGTTCCATCCCTTTTAAGCCGGAGCGGTCCCACACCTTGCCTTTCAGCCGAGTATGAAGCTGGGGAATGTTGCGGCAAGATGCGATTAAAAGGCCGATAGTAAGTTCCGCCGCCGACACCACATTAGATTCAGGGGTATTGACTACAATAATGCCGCGATTAGTCGCTCCATCCATGTCAATATTATCTACGCCATTGCCGGCCCGCCCAACCACTTTTAGCCGGGTGGCTTTTTGATACAATTCTTCATTAACTTTAGTATTGCTGCGGACAATCAGCGCGTCGTAGTCTCGGATCACTTCCAGCAGCTCTTTACGGCTCAGATCAGTCTTTACATCTACTTTAGCCCCTTCTTGGACCAGTTTTTCCAACCCCTTCTGGGCTATCGGCTCAGTAATTAATACATGCATAAATCTTTCCTCCCGCTCTTTTTCGGCGATCAAAATTGTGAGTTCTTTAGCCCTGCCAGTGTAAAAATTTAACGATAAACAACAATTACTTTATCCCCTACTTTCACAAGTCATTCTAAAAAAGCAAAAACTCGCCTCCATATTGGGGCGAGCTATTAAGCCGCGTTGCCACCCAGCTTAGACCGAAGGACCAATGGATTTTCTTCCGGGAAATAAAAAAAGCTCTTGTCCCCTATAGGGACGAGAACTTATTCCCGCGTTGCCACCCATGTTGCCTTCCGGCCAACTTTTAGTCGCTGTAGCGGGCGAATCCCGTTCTGATTCTTCATCAGCCACTCCCAGGCGGAACCTTTCTGTCCGGTGTACGGCTCGCACCAACCGCCGTCTCTCTGAATACCTTTTATTCGGTTTCCTGTTCCTCGTGTTAAATGTGAAGTTGATATAAATATTACTGCATCGCTTATCATAAGTCAAGCGGTTTTTCTTCATTAGAAAAAAGGATTTATTATAGATATAGAGAATATATTGACTTAAATAGATATGTCATTTATATTATTTATATCACATGTGTATATGCCAAAACAAAGTATGGACAGGGAGGCAAATCCCGCCAGGCTGGAAGTACGGCATTGACCTGCTGAGGTTTACGGTTTGCGGCCTTTACCGCCGCAAATAGTTAGTAGGCTACACCAGGATTGTTTTGCGTTGAGTAAATCAATCCTGGTGTATTTTTCGCAATAGTCTGTTTACGACAGTAGCTTTCTTTTAGGAAAGGAGATGAGTCAATAAAATCATACGCTCAGGCAGGTATTTTCCCGGCAATATCGCGATCATTCACTATTCATTGAGGAGGTATTCATCATGGAAACGCAAAAAATGAAACTGACAGTGGCCAATCCTACAGGGTTAGGGCTTTTCGGACTGGCTATGGTTACCTTTGTAGCAGCCTCGCAAAAATTAGGAATTACTACCGGCTTGTCTTATGTCATTGTTTATGCCATATTTCTGGGAGCAACCGCTCAGTTAGTAGCCTCCATTCTGGATTTTATTCATGAAAACGTTTGGGGCGGTACTGTATTTGGCGCCTATGCGTTTTTCTGGTATGCAATAGCCGTCTGCTGGTTGATGAAAATGGGAGTTTTCGGTCCCGAGCTGGCTGCCGCCGCCGATACAAGACAGCTTGGTTTTGCTTTTCTTGGCTACCTGATTTTTTCTGTGTTCATGACAATTGGCGCTATGGAAGTCAGCAAGATGATATTTATCATCATGGTAATGATCGACATTCTTTTAGCCGGTCTGGCATTGAACGCGCTGAACATCGCCCCCCATGCTTCCCATGCTGTCGCCGCCTGGGCGGAACTCATCACTGCCTTGCTTTCTTTCTATGCATGCTCTGCCGCAGTGTTGAATACCTTTTTCGGTAAACCGTTCCTGCCAATGGGTAAGCCTTTCGGTATTTTCAAGTAAAGTCTTTAGTCAGGACTCCCTGATTGCAGGGCGAGGCCCGCTTCCCGGCATCAAACCGGAAGGCGGGCCTTTGCCACTGTATTCGGATCGAAAAGGGCTCCTGTTAGTTGCAGTCTTCCTGGGAAAAACTTTTGGATAACTTAGCCACAGCCTTTTTCTCAATACGCGACACATAGGACCGGGAAATCCCCAGCAGTTTCGCAATATCCCTTTGGGTCTTTTTACTGCTGTCCGGCCAGCCAAAACGCATTTCCAACACCCATTTTTCCCGGTCGCTCAGTTGACTGATCTGCTTTGATAATCTTTCCTGCTCACATTGGCTCTCAACAGCTTCCACTACCACATCAGGCGCCGTTCCTAAGACATCGATCAAGGTAATCTCGTTGCCTTCCTTATCAACCCCGATCGGATCATAGAGACTTACTTCCGAACGGATGCGCCGGGTGCTGCGAAAATGCATCAGAATTTCATTCTCGATGCACCGGGCGGCATAAGTGGCCAATCTGGTTTTTTTCCCTTGGTCATAGGTGTTAATCGCTTTAATTAATCCGATCGTTCCAATAGAAATCAAATCATCAATTTCTTCTCCTGAGTTATCAAATTTTTTGACAATATGGGCCACTAATCGTAAATTTCTTTCCACCAGAATATTTTTTGCCATTTCGTCACCATTTTTTAACCGTTCCAAATACACCTGTTCTTCCTTCTCCGATAACGGCAAGGGGAAGGTGTTATTGGATATATAGGCGACCAGTACCGATATCATTTTAATGATAAAAGTGGATACTATGGCAAAAAAAGAAAACAAGTCATCACCCCCGCGACACAACTCCTGTCGATTCAGTATATGACGGCAAATTTGTCCGGTTGCCTATGAATCGACAAAAAGTTTTTTTCGC
>NZ_AFGF01000268.1 GCF_000219125.1 Acetonema longum DSM 6540 | reverse complement strand
TCGTATCCGTTGCCGCCAGCAGCCGTCCGGAAAATCCCCACTGCGGCACGTCGTGGGCCAGTAACACCACATCATTGATCTGGCAGGCGATCGCGTCGATATCGGCGCTGTGTTCCACCGTCCGGGTCAGGTACCGGTTGAGCCGCAGCCGGTATTTCCCTTCCCGGTAGGCCTGGGCTGCCGTGGTAATGCCATCCAGAGTAATTTGGGTGATGTTGGGTTCGGTTCCGTCATAATCATCGGCGTAAGCCGTGATGACATCCTTCTGGTAGCCTTTGTCCTTGTTGGCAAAGGTGATTTCAATGGCATTGGCCCGGTCTTTGAGCCCCAGGAAGGTTTCCTGGAATTTGTCGGTGAGAATATTGCCGACGGTGAACATCTGCACCGGGGTGCCGGGAGCATCACAGACGCAGCCGTACTTGGTGCCCCGCAGAATGACCTTGCCTCTACCCACGCCTTCGGG
>NZ_AFGF01000267.1 GCF_000219125.1 Acetonema longum DSM 6540 | reverse complement strand
CCTCCCTGCCGCCACTGGTGGCAGGGAGGCAAAAAAAGCCGTGAGAACAAGGGCTTCCGTTATTGTTTCCCGTGGCAAGGCGATGAGCGGAGCGGCAGGCCGGGCGGAGGGAAGACAGGCGGCAGCCTGGCTGGGGCCGCGCGGACTGATGCGGAGCCGGGCTTGGGGTGTGCTGAGGCTGTCGGCAACTCCGTCCCCTTGGCAACCCG
>NZ_AFGF01000266.1 GCF_000219125.1 Acetonema longum DSM 6540 | reverse complement strand
TTCATTCTTACCTGCATTGTTCAGTTTTCAAGGAGCTCTGTCGCAGTAGCGCGACGTTTTTATATTGTACCACAACGTTTGGCGTTGTGTCAATATGTATTTTTTTGGTGAAAATCATTGTCTGATGTTTTACATCGCATCACAAGTTTATACAGGCCCTCAACAAGAGTTTAGGCGATAAAAAAAGCTCTGAGTTTCCTCTAGAGCGAGTGAATCGCATCCTGTTTCAGGGGAAAATAATCTCTATCTGCATTCTATAGACTAAATCATTGCTATAGGTTTCCGTATTAACTTGTATTGACACAATGTATACTATCACAAGAAAGGATCGACTGTCAAGCTGTTTTTTGCATCACAGCAAAATCAGCCTGATCGCAGTAAGCCGCAATATACTCTTCGGTCAGACGATCAAGGTTGGCGCGCAGTTCTTGGAGGCTTTCCTGGCTCAGATTGTATTGGGCCAAATCCTCACTATGAACTAAAGAAGACAGTTTTTGAATTCTCGCAAGCAGCTCCAGCTTTTCCACAGGGTTTTTCCCTCCTCATCATTTTATATAGACCGTACTAATCATAGCAGTGAAAGAAGCTGCTGTAAATACCCCGCGGGAAAACACAGAAAAGTAAGTTTTTTTGAGGATATATCGTAAAATCGCGTTAAATCCCGCACCATTTAGCCACGGCGCTACCGCCAAGATAATTGCACAAACGACCTTGGTAGGTATCGCGGCTCACTAACTGTTCTTCGATCTCCTCTTTAATCTTCCACCAGCCGGTTTGCCAATTTGTAAATAAAGTATTGGCTTCCGGCGCTCTGCCGACCAGCCTTTGAATGATCACCTCCGGGTGAAGATGTTCTAAAAAGGCAACAACCCTCTCCACATATTCCTCTTTACTGATCAGCGGCAGTTGTCCTTTCTGAAACCAGTCGGCCATCACCGTATTTTTAACGATATATAACGCATGGAGCTTCACCTGTTCGATGCCTAATGCCGATACAACTTTAGCGTTTTCAATGGTATCGTCCATGGTGTCCCAGGGCAAATTCAGTATGAGGTGGGTGCAAACATTCATCTCATATTTTTTGATCCGAAGCACGGCATCAATCCATTCCGCTAACGTGTGTCCCCGGTTAATTTTTTTTAGGGAGTGGTAGTTCACTGTTTGCAGCCCCAGTTCCAGCGTGATGTCGATATGATAGCGGTCTTTTATCTCTCCCAGGATCTCCAGATGCCGGTTATGTACACAGTCAGGACGGGTAGCCAGGGCAATGCCCACCACATCTTCCTGACAGGCTTCCTGAACATAGGCCGCCAGCTTATCCGGTGTTAAATAGGTATTGCTGAAATTTTGGAAGTAGGGAATAAATTTTTGAGCTTTATATTTAGGGGCAATATGCGCTTTATTGGCTGTAATCTGCTGGGATACGGTCATCGAAGCTGGCAAATTTTCATAGCCGGCGCCAATTTCGCCGCAAAACACACAGCCATTGACGCCGCAGGTGCCGTCCCGGTTAGGACAGGTTACAGGCAAACTGACCGGCAGTTTATAGATTTTTTCGCCGTATGTTTGCCGAAGATATTCGGCATAAGTCCGATAACGGTTCATATTGACTCTCCCTTAAAAAAGTCGTTGGGTTTTATGGCCTGAAAACAAATTGTGCCGGAATCATAAGAGAACAGCACCGCCACAGACTTATGCTCAGGTACCGGTTGTTTTAAAAGATAAGCGGCCGCATTCAGTCCGAATACCTCAATATGATACCGCTTATTTAATTCCCGCCAATTAGTAAACGTAAACTGTGGCAGATACCGGCTCACAACTTCTTCGTCGCGCCAAAAAGCATTTCTCTCCTGTGCATACCGATCCAGGTTCCAGGGCAGAAAGTCCGGTCGTATTTGCCCCTGGTCGGCGGTTAGGGCATCGGCTTTCAAAATATGCAGGCACAGTTCCAGGTCACTGGAGAACCTGCTGGCACAGAAATCCCGTAAATGTTTATATAGGTTTTTCGGACTGTGGGCCAGCAAATGCAATCCCCCCGCTTCCCAAAAACCTGCCAGATCCCAGAAAAATGCAAAAGCATCTCCCTTGTATCGCCGAATGATCAGCCAGTCAATAAGATAGTGAAACCGGCCGCCATTATAGACATAATTGAAAGCCGCTTCCAGTATCTTAAGCTGCCGGACATCACGATAGGACAGCCGGGCATTGGCTAGAACCTCATAAGGGGCCCAATCCATATAACGGTACTGATGTTTGGCGGCATTGGCGCGGATGCCGGATCCTTTTAACAGTTTAAGAAAACCAATTTGCAGCTGGTGGGGTTTAAGCGAAAAGACGGCATTAAATGACTGAGCAAATTGGCCGAGGGACTCATGAGGCAGGCCGACGATTAAATCCAAATGAAGATGAATCGTGCCGGCCTCGCGAATGCGTCCCACATTTTCAACGATCTTGTCCCAATGATTCTTACGGCGAATCTCCGCCAGAGTCGGTTCATTGGTGGACTGAACGCCTATCTCCATCTGAAACCGGCCGGCCGGGGCCTCCAAAAAGGCATCAAGCGCTTCTTTGTCCAGCAGATCGGCGGCAATTTCGAAATGAAAATTAGTCCGGCCCGGCTGACGGGCCAAGAAGCGGACAATCGGCAGAAAATGCTCCTTACCGGCGTTAAAGGTCCGGTCCACAAACTTGACCTGCTTAACATCAGCCGCAATCAACCGTTCCAAATCCTTACAAACCCGTTCCGGCGAAAAGAAGCGAACTCCCTGAGTGGCGCTGGACAGGCAGTATTGACAGGAAAACGGGCAGCCACGGGAAGATTCGTAATAGATGATTTTATCTTTAAGCTGTACTATATCCTGTTCACTGTAGGGAAAAGGGATAGTATCCAAATCGGTTATGATGCCCGGCGAGCCGGAAAGCACTGTCCCGTCTTCCCGCCGGCAGGCAATCCCCTCTATGGTTTTAACAGAGTCCCTGTCAGGCAAATTCAGCAGCAGCCTGCAAAAGAGTTTCTCCCCTTCTCCCCGGACAATGTAGTCGATATAGGGGTGATCCGTCAGAATCTCTTCCACTCCGTAAGTAACCTCCGGTCCGCCCAGCACAATAACAGCATCAGGCAGGACTTTCTTCAGCAGGCAGGCAATCTGCAGGGACATTTCGATGTTCCAGATATAGCAGGCCAGCCCCACTACATCCGGCCGGGCGCTATAGATATCAGCGAGAATATCCAGCAGTTCATGATTGATGGTATACTCTCTGGTCTGTATCTCCAAACCGGCTGACCGGCAATACGACTTTAAATACCGGATTGCCAGCGAGGAATGAACATACTGCGCATTCAAGGCTGTAACCAGGACATTCATGCGACCACGCTCCAAAGCTCTTCTAAATAAAACACCTTTAGTTATTCCCTGCTGCCGAGGCAATATCCTGCGGCTCTCACCGCTCCGTCTTTGCTGTCATAGAATGTAGCAGGCAACCACTGGAGGGATGGAGGTGTACCCATGAAAATTATAATCGACGGGCAAAGGCTGCCCCTGGATGTGAAAATAACCAGGGACATCCTTACCGTGCTAAAAGGAGTAGCCAGGTCTCAGAACTGGAACCTGCATTACGATAATGCCCTGGAAACGGTGTATTTACAGGCTAAGAGCGAAGCAATCGACGTACTGCCTCAGCGGCAGCCCGCGGAAGAACCTGCCGTGGAAAGCACCCGGCTCCTGGGAAAAACCATCTGTCTGGACCCTGGCCACGGCGGCAGCGATCCCGGAGCGACCGGACCCTCGGGCAGCTATGAAAAAGATAATACCCTGGCTATTGCCCTGCTGTTGCGGCAAAAATTAGAAAGAAACGGCGCCCGAGTCATCATGACCCGGGAATCGGATCAGAGGGCCGGCTATCCTGATTCCACTCCTGAGGAAGATCTGGCAGCCAGGGTGGCCATCGCCAACAAATCCGGCGCATCTATTTTCCTCAGCATCCATAACGACGGCTTCCCCCATCCGGCCGCTTCCGGCGTCACCACCTATCATTATGGCAATCCCCAGTCTGTCAAACTGGCCACCAGCCTGCAAAAAAGCCTGGCTCTCGGCTTACGGATCAAAGACCGGGGAGTCCGTTTTGCCAGTTTATATATTTTGCGTTATGCCCTATTGCCGGCGGTATCAATTGAAGCGGGCTTTATCTCTAATCCGGAGGAAGAAATCCTGCTTATGTCCGGTGACGGCAGAGCATTGGCCGCTGAGTCTATTTTTCAGGGCATTGCCGGTTACTATGGGGTATAAAACCAGAAAAATTTGAGATGCTAACAGGAAGTTACGGTTCATTTGCCAATATAGTATAATAAAACCTGGATCAAAATAAAGGAGTGTATTCATGGCTACTATAATGAGGACAAAATTATTGCCTTGTGTCGTTGGCGCCATGCTTTTAAATCACGCAGCGGCTGAATCTGCCGGCGGTTCTCAGGTGCCGCCCCGCAGTCAAATCAGTGATGAGTACAAATGGAAAATCACTGATATCTACGCCAATGACAGTGAATGGGATAAAGGCTTCGTCCAATTGAGACAGCTCATTCCCACGATGACCAAGTATAAGGGAAAACTGGCAAGCTCGGCTGCCGATCTGGCCGCTTGTTTAAAGGCCAGAGATCAGATTGGGATCACCGGCGGCAAACTATACGCCTATGCCCGCCTGCACCGGGATGAAAACAACAATGACACCAAGTACCAAGCTCTGACCGGCAAGGCGGAAACTCTGCTGACCGAAGCCAGTGCGGCTGCTTCCTTCATTGAACCGGAGATTCTGGCAATACCCGAATCCCAGCTGGCCAAGTTCCGCCAGGCAGAAAAGGAACTGGCCGTATACAGTTTTTATTTTGATAATCTCCTCCGCCAGAAGAAGCATATCCTCTCACCTGCGGAAGAAGAGATATTATCCCGGGCCAGCGAGGCAACTCAAGCCTCGGAAACCACCTTTAACATGCTGGCTCATGCTGATATGAAATTCCCCCAGATCAGCGATTCCAAGGGAAATAAGCTCCAACTGAGTGAATCCCGTTACCGCACATATATCATGTCCCCTGATCGTCAGCTGCGGCAGCAGGCTTTTACCCACCTGTTCGGCGCCTATAACCAATACCGCAATACCTTTGCTTCCACGCTGGGGGGCAATGTAAAGAAAAATATTTTCTATACCAAGACCCGTAAATACAATTCCACCATTGAGTCCGCCCTGGAAGGTGACAATGTGCCAGTCCAGGTTTACGACAACTTGATTAACACTGTCCACAAGCGTCTGCCATTGCTCCACCGTTATGTTGCCTTGAAGAAAAAGGCGCTGGAGTTAGACGAAATCCACATGTATGACCTGTACACTCCCTTAGTGCGCAATGTGGAACTGGAATACAAGTACCCCGAAGCCCTTGAACTGGTGCAAAAAGGACTGGAACCCATGGGGGACGAATATCTGTCGGTTTTAAAACAAGGCTTATCCTCTGGCTGGATTGATGTCTATGAAAACCAGGGCAAACAAACCGGCGCTTATTCCTGGGGAGTCTATCAAGTCCATCCTTTTGTACTGTTAAACTATACCGGACGTTACGACGATGTATCCACCATTGCCCATGAGATGGGGCATGCCATCCACAGCTACTACAGCCAAAAGCATCAGCCTTATGCCACATCTTCTTACACGATTTTCTCGGCGGAAATTGCCTCCACCACCAACGAAACTCTGCTGATGGACTACATGCTTAAGACCACCAAAGATTCCCAGGTAAGAATGTATCTGATCAATCAGTATCTGGAATCAGTCAGGGCCACCGTATATCGCCAGACTATGTTCGCGGAATTCGAAAAACTGCTGTATGAAAAAGTTGAAGACGGCGAATCGGTGACCGCCGACTTTTTGGATGAAATCTGGCATGATCTGAATGCAAAATACTATGGTTCAGACATTGTTGTGGATAAAGAAATCGACGTGGAGTGGGCCCGTATTCCTCACTTCTACTCCAGCTTCTATGTCTACCAGTATGTCACCGGCTTTTCTGCGGCCAATGCCTTTGCTGCCAGTATTCAGCAGGAAGGCGCCCCCGCCCGGGAACGCTATCTCAACTTTTTGAAAAGCGGCGGCTCGGATTATTCCCTGAATCTGCTGAAAAAAGCCGGCGTCGACATGTCCTCGCCGGAACCGATTGAAGTGACCTTAGCCAAGTTTGAAAAAATGCTGGATGAGCTGGAAAAATTACTAAGAAACTCTTAGGAGACCGTGGAAAAGGCGGGCTGATATGCGTCAGCCCGCCTTTTCCCACGTATTGCCGGAGTCATTGCTTGCAGTTGCGGAATCGGCCTGCTTGCCGGAGCTTTTTGAGTCACTGCCGGGTGGCGTTTCCGTCTGATTTTCCGTAGTCTCTGCTCCACCA
>NZ_AFGF01000265.1 GCF_000219125.1 Acetonema longum DSM 6540 | reverse complement strand
CCCCTGCCTTCCACGCAGGTGTAAATATGAAACCGTTCCGGATCGCTTGTGCAGCCGCAGCCGGCAGGGATTTCTACTAACTCCAGAATCAGCTTGCGGCTTTCGCAGTATCGCGTTATCAGGCATCCTTGCTCCCGGCGCGACGCAGCCCGCTGCTCCGCGGGGGGATGAAGCTCCAGAACATCAAGGGCCTTTGCGGTGTGCAGTTCCCTGTCCCGTCCATAATCGAACAGCCGGTAGGTTACATCGCTGCTCTGCTGGACTTCCAACAGGACGATGCCCGGCCCGATTGCGTGAATCATGCCGCAGGGGATATGGTATACATCGCCTTTTTTCACCGCCACCTGGTTCAGTTTCTCTTCAATTCTTCCTTCAGCCAGTGCCGCGGCCAGCTCGGGTTTTGTGCAGTTGTCTTTTACACCCAGCGTCAGCGTCGCCCCGGGCTGAGCATCAATCACGTACCATATTTCTTCTTTGCCCAGCTGCTTCTCTACCAGGAGCGCATAGTCATCGTCGGGATGCACCTGCACCGAAAGCTTCTCCCGGGAATTGATAACCTTCACCAATAGCGGA
Source organism: Acetonema longum DSM 6540 (assembly GCF_000219125.1). NCBI lineage: Bacteria > Bacillati > Bacillota > Negativicutes > Acetonemataceae > Acetonema > Acetonema longum. Next base: position 134 of record NZ_AFGF01000265.1, on the reverse strand, counting down.
AAAACCTCGGCGGATACCCGGGTCCCGACCAATTCGCCTTTCTTTGCCGCAATCAGCTGCGCCAGTGTATAACCCGCATAGGTTCCATTTTTCACCACACTCATGCCTGTGGAATGGCAGGAAATATCCCACCG
>NZ_AFGF01000264.1 GCF_000219125.1 Acetonema longum DSM 6540 | reverse complement strand
TTGGGCCGAAAGGCTGCTTCAAAAAAAGTCTGTTCCCCTGAACCGGAAGTTAGCTTCAAACCGCCGGCTGTTTGCCGGGCCACAGGCTGCCCGTTCGCAGTGCGGGTTCGCAATGGCCTGTTCCCGGCTGGATTCTAATATGCGAGGGTGTAGATGCTCCGGTATCATGGGTATTGCCAAGCCGGTTGACTCAGAATGTACCACAGAAAGAAGGTGAAACTGTGAATCGATTATTCATTGGCATTGATGTAGGCAGTCGCGATAACGCGGTATACATCATGCTGCCAGACGGCTCCAAGCATAGTTCCTTTGCGGTGCAAAACAACCTCGGCGGGGCGCAGATCCTCTCCCAGCGAGTGGTAGCCGCCTTGACGGAAAAGAACCTGCCCGCCGTCGTGATTGGCATGGAAGCGACTTCGGTTTACGGCAATAATCTGCTGTGTTTTTTGCGCGAAGACGGCGCTCTGGGGCGGTTTGAGCGCAAATTACATGTGCTCAATCCCAAGCAGGTCAAAAAGTTTAAGGACGCCTATTTGGATTTACCCAAGAACGATCTCGTAGATGCCTTCGTCATCGCCGACCATCTCCGCTTCGGCCGGATCACCGCCCCGGTCTACATGGAGGATTACCGCTACAAAGCCCTGCAAAACCTAA
>NZ_AFGF01000263.1 GCF_000219125.1 Acetonema longum DSM 6540 | reverse complement strand
AGGTACATCGAACGCGCGCCCGCAGGAGGTTGAAGTGCCGCAGATGGGCCTTTTTCAACGGCCCCTAAAAAAACAAGGGCCGTGTGGCCCTCAATCGAGTCTTTTCAAAATACGCCGCTGGACCCTCTTGGCCCGGCGCATAACGTCCTCTGTAGTATTTTTCATAGCATCTACGCTGCGTTCAACCAGTGGTTTTCTCTGGGGTCGCATCATGGGGCGCACTATGGCCCCGATCACGGTACCGAATATTCCTCCCCAAATCAACCCATGCCAGAAATTGCGCATCCGAATCACTCCTTCTGCATATTATGGCTCATACTGTAAGGCAGCATCTTCCCGTATTGTTTCAGAAATCGGTGCTGCAGATGTTAAGGATCCGTCCTGTTCCACGTTAAAAACTGTACATCCCCGCTTACCTAAAGAAAATTCAACACAGCAATCCCAACAATAGTACTGATCAGCGCCTACCTTCCCCACAGAACGCCAGCCACATACCGGACAGGTAATCATCCCGGCAACCACACCTCACAATTTCAATCGTCTTCTTGCAGCAGCTGAGACATTGATTCCGGCACCAGCACCGTATCATCACTAATCATCTGGGCTACAGGCAGAGGCATCATTTTCCTGCCGCAAATCCAATCGACCAGTATTCCGTCGGAAACTACGTAGCGTATAAGTTCACCGGTAGCGGGATCAAACTGCATATCTGTCAGTATGCCGATGTTAGTGCCGGTTTCCGTGATGATATCTTTGCCGAATATACTGCGAGTGGGGTATAGCCCCGCTTGATTGAGCAAGGGAGCCATATCGCCGATACATTTTTCATCGCGCAGCATAACTGCATCTTCACCGATACGGTAAATATCCGCCATAGGCACTCCCTGGCTTGAATCCGGTTCGTCGGTAAGCAGCAGGCAAAATACCGTCGCTGAATCAATATCCAGTACTACTTCTGTTACTGTGCCAACTTGTATGCCTTCCCCGGTGACCATCACCGGCAGGCCGATCATTTCCGATATTCGGCGCATAAAAGGCCTCCTATTGTTTTCCGAGCGTACAAATCGTCGTCGTAATCAGTTGTAGTATTAGTATGACCGCATGAAAAGCAATTTATAAACGCGATCCGGTAATTGGCAGATTAATTTATTGCCTTTTGAATGATTCCCCCGCCTACAACCGTATCGCCGTTATAAAAGACCACTGACTGGCCGGGGGTAACAGCCCTTTGTGCCTGGGAAAAATCAACCCGGATATCGCCGTCTGCCAATGGTGAAACCAGCGCCTCCGCCTCCCTGGCGCTGTAACGGATTTTCGCCGTTACCCGCAGCGGCTGGGTCAGCTCGTCAAAGGCAATATAATTGACGTCGGAAGCGATCAGACCGGCCGAGAATACATCCTGGTCCGACCCTACGATCAATTCGTTTTTGTCATAATCCAGAGCCACCACATATAAGGGAGAACCGGCAGCAATGCCCAATCCTTTGCGCTGCCCAACCGTGTATAGAGGCAAGCCCTTGTGCCTGCCGACAAGTTTTCCGCGGGTATCCAGAATATTGCCGGGTTTTAAAGCATCCGGCGCTTTTTCCTCCAGGAAGCGCTTATAATCATCGTCGGGAATAAAGCATATCTCTTGACTGTCGGGTTTTTCCGCCACCGACAGCCCGAATTCCCGGGCCAGGCGCCTGGTTTCAGTTTTGGCGTAATCCCCCAGGGGCATTAAGAAATGGCTCAGGGTATATTGATTTAAATGATACAACGCATAGGACTGGTCTTTAGTCGCATCTACTCCCTTGCGCAATGCATACCGCCCGGCAGCTTCATCAAACCCGATTCGAGCGTAGTGTCCGGTGGCCACATGTTGAGCGCCAAGCTCCAGCGCTTTCCGGAGCAGGCCGGAAAATTTCAGGTGCCGGTTGCAGGCAATACAAGGATTGGGAGTTCTGCCACTGCTGTATTCCTGAATAAAGTAGTCAATCACTGTCTCCTGAAACATATGGCGGAAGTTCAGCACATAGTAGGGAATTCCTAAAGTATCAGCCACCCGGCGAGCGTCGTCCACCGCTGACAAAGAACAGCATCCCCGGTAGTTGGGGTCAAACCGTTCCATATTATCTTCCCATAACTGCATGGTGGCCCCAATCACGTCATAACCCTGACGCACAAGAAGGGCGGCAGTTAGAGAACTGTCCACCCCTCCGCTCATCGCCACCAGTACTCTTGGCTTATTTTGCATAGAATCACAATCCTTTTCCAATCTGAAGCATTCGACTATCTGCCGGCAGGCCGTCCGTTTCAATGAAGCTGGCACTCTTGACACGGGCTCTGAGCCGATAGTTCAATTCTTTCGGCATGCAGCGGAGAAATGGCTCGCAGCCGTTCAACGATTTCCGGTATGACATTTAAAAAGTATTGTACATCTTCCATGGTATTGCCCCAGCCCAACGATATTCGTAAGGATCCGTGGGCAGCCTCATGGCTTAGTCCCATGGCCAGGAGTACATGGGATGGATCCAGGGACCCGGCGGAGCAGGCTGAACCACTGGATGCGGCAATGCCTTTCAAATCCAGGTTTAACAATAAGGATTCCCCTTCAAGGGACAGGAAGCTAAAATTGGCATTGCCCGGGATGCGCTGGGTGGGATGGCCGTTTAACTTTACATGAGGAATCTCAGCCATAACCCCTTCAATCAAGGTGTTGCGCAGTGTGGTAAGGGTGACGATCTTGTCGGTTAAATTCTGTGCGGCAATTTCAGCCGCCTTCCCCAAGCCAACAATCGCCGGTACATTCTCTGTGCCCGCCCGCAGATTGCGCTCATGGCCTCCGCCGTGCTGCACGGCCTCTATCCGTACTCCCCGTCTGACATAGAGAGCACCAATGCCTTTAGGGGCATTAAACTTATGGCCGGATAAGGTCAACAAGTCAATGCCGTCCTTTTTCACGTCAATCGGCAGATTCGAAGCCGCCTGCACCGCATCGGTATGAAAGTAAATATTGCGCTGGCGGGCCAAGCGGCCGATTTCCGCAATGGGCTGCACCGTACCGACTTCATTATTAGCATACATGATGCTGATCAGGATGGTCTGATCGGTAATGGACCGTTCCAGAGCCTCCAATGAAATCATGCCGTATTCATCTACCGGCAGGTACGTCACCTGAAATCCATTTTTCTCCAAGTACTCGCAGGTATGTAGAATCGCATGGTGTTCAATCAAGGTGGTAATGATATGGTTTCCCTTTTTCTTATTCGCCAGGGCAACTCCTTTAATCGCCAAATTATCAGCTTCCGTGCCGCCGCTGGTGAAAAAGATCTCTTCTGATTCGGCACCGATCAATGCAGCCACCTGTCTTCTGGCCTGGTCCATCGCCTTGCGGGCCTCCCGTCCAAAGGAATGCACACTGGAAGGGTTGCCGAATAGATCGGTCATATAGTTCACCAGAACAGCTGCTACTTCCGGATGAACCGGCGTCGTCGCGGAATGGTCAAAATAGATCCGTTTCATCCTGCCACCTCCTAATCATTCGACTTACTTAGCGTGGTTCTACCGTCTTTATCATCTTGGCACAAATCGTCCAGAGAAATAGAGTCCAATACACTGTTGATGCTGTCCCGTACCTTGGCCCAGACACCGCGGGTAACGCATTGACAGGCTTGGTCGCAGTATTCGTTGTTGCTCTCTTCGGTTAGGAGACAATCCACCGGCGCAATGGGGCCTTCCATAATGCGAATGATATCGCCCACTGAAATTTGCGACGGCTCTTTGGTTAAAGCATAGCCTCCCTGAGCACCCCGAACGCTTTTGACATATCCGGCCTTGCGCAATGTTCCCATCAATTGTTCGAGATAATGTTCCGAAATGTTCTGCCTTTGAGCCACGCTTTTCAAGGCTATGGGCCCCTGCTGATAATGCAGCGCCAAATCATACATCGCCGCTACGCCATAACGCCCTTTGGTTGACAGTTTCATAAGCACTCTCCTCAGTGATGCAAAGCATCGCATAGTCAGGAAGAAAGCGATTATCTTTCGGGCAGCCAGACATATATCTGCGAAAAACAATGCTTCCCGAGTGTTTAGCAAGCTAAATATAGCAAAAACGACGGAGCCTGTCAAAGACAGTGATGGCCGGTCTCAACTCTAGTGTAGCTTGCATGTGTTCTCGTTATGTATTGGGAACCTTCTTTCACTTTTTTTCCACTGTGTTTTTAGCCGGCAATTGTTCGGCCATTTTGCTTTCAAAGCCCCGGTTGCTGGGATGGTAATAAATCGTTCCGGTCAGTTTATCCGGCAAATACTGCTGGTGGACATAAGCACCGGGAAAATCATGAGGATAGAGGTAGTTGACACCGTGGCCCAATTGACTTGCCCCCCGGTAATGGGCATCCCGGAGGTGAGCGGGAACCGGACCGCAGTCTTTGGTTTTCACATCCTGCAGCGCTTTGTCAATGGCCACACAAGCCGCGTTGCTTTTAGGAGCGGCGGCAATGTAGGCCACCATTTGGGATAAGATCAAGCCGGCTTCCGGCATGCCGACAAGCTGGACAGCCTGAGCCCCGCTGCTGGCGACTACCAGGGCCATAGGGTCGGCGTTGCCCACATCTTCAGAGGCGCAAATGACGATGCGCCGGGCAATAAACCGCACGTCTTCTCCGGCGGCAATCATGCGTGCCAGATAATGCAGGGCTGCGTCAGGGTCTGAACCCCGCATGCTTTTGATGAAAGCCGATGCCACATCATAATGCTGATCGCCTGTTTTATCATACCGCTGCATCATCTCGCCGACGATCAGTTCCAGATGGTCCTTGGTTAATTTCCTTTCAGGACTGTCCTGGGCCAGTGCAGCGGCTTGCTCTAAGAGGTTTAAGGCCGAGCGCGCGTCACCGGCGGCAAATTCGGCGATGGCCTGCAGGATTCCCTCATCCGCGGCAACGGAAAGGGCTCCAAGGCCCCGTTCTTTATCCGTCAAGGCGCTTTTCAGGATACTGACCAGATCTTCAGCCATCAGAGACCGCAGGCGGACCACTCTCATCCGGGATAATAAGGGCGAGTTAATTTCAAAATAAGGATTTTCGGTGGTGGCGCCGATAAGTGTGACAGAGCCGTCTTCCACGTAAGGCAGTAAGACATCCTGCTGCCCTTTATTAAAGCGATGGATTTCATCAATGAACAGAATCGTCCGCCGTCGGTACAAGGCCAACCTTTCTTTAGCCGCGTCGATTAGTTTGCGGATCTCAGCCGTACCGCTGGCAACGGCATTGACCCGGACAAAATCGGCGCCTACCCTGTCAGCCAGGAGAGTGGCCAGGGTAGTTTTGCCCGTACCGGGAGGACCAAACAGAATCATTGAGGGAACCGAACCGGCTTCGATCATTTGCCGCAAGAATTTCCCCGGCCCCAGAATTCCCTTTTGTCCGCTAAATTCACTCAGATTGCGGGGCCGCATCCTGCTGGCCAGAGGCGCTCCCTTTTCGTTGTCAGTCCGGTTGGCTTCAGTAAATAAATCCATTGAAATCACCTTTTGGCAAGCTTGGCCAGAATCGACACAGTATAATCAATATCCTCCCGGGCAATTCCGTAGTGGGTTACCATACGAACCCTATGTTCGCCAAACTGGTTGGCCTGAATGCCATGCTGGCGCAATTGGGCGATAAAGGCCGGAACATCGCCCTGACGTTCAAAGATCACAATATTCGTCTCCACTGCAGCCAAGTCGATAGAGTAACCCTGATTTGCAAGGGCTTCCGCCAGGATACGGGCATGCCCGTGATCTTCCGTCAGCCGGTCCGCCATGGTGGTCAGAGCCACAATGCCGGCAGCGGCAATAATCCCCGCTTGTCTCATGCCTCCACCCAGCATTTTGCGGTAACGCCGGGCTTTGTCAATAAATTCGCGGCTTCCCACCACTAAAGAACCCATCGGCGCTCCCAGTCCCTTCGAAAGACAGAACTGAACCGTATCCACGCAGCGGGCGATTTCTCCCACGGGAATTTTCTGAGCTGCCGCGGCATTAAATATGCGCGCGCCGTCCATATGTACCCTGATGCCGTTTTGGGCCGCCACCATTTGAATATCACGCAACTGTGACTGAGTATAGCAGGTCCCGCCGGCGCGGTTGTGACTGTTCTCCAGACAGATCAGTCTGGAGGAAGGTTGATGAATGTCCTGGGGCCGGATGGCCTGTTGAATCATCTCGGCCGATAAAATGCCCCGGCGGCCAGTCACTTGTCTGGCCTGGACACCGGCGATGACCGCCATGCCGGCCACTTCATAATAAAAAATATGGGACTCGGCTTCGCAAATGAGTTCATCTCCCCGATCGGTATGGGCCAGAATTGACACCTGATTTCCCATGGTACCGCTTACCACCAGGAGCCCCGCCTCTTTGCCCATCAATTGGGCACCAAGATTTTCAAGTTTTTGAACCGTTGGGTCTTCCCCGTATACATCATCGCCTACTTCGGCTTGATACATGGCTTGTCGCATGGCTGGAGTCGGCAGGGTAACAGTATCGCTTCTTAAATCCACATTTCTCATGGTTTCCCTCCTAGATATCACATATATGACAGATCATTACCCGACTATTAAACATACTTCTGTATTTGGCCGGAAAATCCTCGTAAAACAAGAAAAAAGCCTGCTTAGCAGAGCTTGTTTTGTCTAAACGAGAAACAAGCCCGCTTTGCAGAGCTTGTTTCCGTCTAAATAAAAACACTAACTTCTGAAAGTTAGTGTTAAGACAAAATTGCCCTACAATACGAATCCCCACCATGCCGTCTCACCCTGTTTTGAACCTGCTCTAAGCAGGTGGGCGCCCTCCTGATTACTTAAATGTTCCTTGAGAAAGGCATACACGACATAATCAGAGCCAGAGCTCCCTAGGTCAATGTGTTGGATCAAAACATGGAACTACACGTACACAGCAGGGCTCACTAGTGTTTTTAGTCTGTATCTATCTTAACAAAGATAACCGTCATTTGCAAGAGAACAAACTTTGAAATTTTTACAATTATTTATAAAAATCTTATTTTTTGGCGATGACTTCCGATTTGACGTGCAGTTCTTTCAACTGCCGCAAAGACACTTCGGAAGGTGCCTGTACCATCATATCGGTAGCGCTTTGGGTTTTGGGGAAAGCAATGACATCGCGGATAGAAGCTCGCTTAGCCATAAGCATGACCAGCCGGTCCAGACCGAAGGCAATGCCGCCGTGGGGCGGGGTTCCGTATTCAAATGCCTCCAGTAGATAGCCAAATTTTTCATAGGCTTCATCCCGGGTCAAACCAATGGCCTTAAATACTTTCTCCTGCAGTTCCCGTTGATAAATACGAAGACTGCCGCCGCCGATTTCAGTACCGTTTAAGACCATGTCATAGGCTTTAGCCTTAATCCGGCCGGGATCAAACCCCAGAAACTCAATATCCTCATCTCGGGGAGAAGTAAAGGGATGATGCATGGCTACCCAGCGTTTTTCCTCGGCGTCATATTCAAACATAGGGAAATCAATCACCCATAGGAAGGACAGTTTTTCCGGGTCAATCAAATCGAGTCTGCGGCCCATTTCCAGGCGCAGCTGTCCCAAGGCATTGGCAACTCCAGCCGGCTGGCCGGCCAGGATTAAGAGCAAGTCTCCCTCTTTGGCTTGAGTGGCCTGAGTAACTTTTTGTATAGTCTCTTCGGAGAAGAATTTCGTAATCTGAGATTTAATCCCTTCCGGGGTATAGCACATCCAGGCCAGCCCTTTGGCGCCGTAGGTCGCCACATAGTCCGTCAATCCGTCTAATTCCCGCCGGGGAATGCCGGCATAGCCCTGGACATTGATGGCTTTAACCTGGCCGCCTTGCTCCAGGACAGTGTCAAATACCTTAAAGCCGGAATTCTTTACCGCCGGGGAAATATCAATAAGTTCCATACCAAATCGAAGATCCGGCTTGTCCGAACCGTAGCGGGCCATGGCTTCATCATAAGTCAGGCGCATAAGGGGCCGGGGGATGTCCACACCGCAGGCCTGCTTGAACAAATAAGCGATCATATCCTCCATCATCGCCAGGATGTCTTCCCTGTCAATGAACGACATTTCGATATCCAGCTGGGTGAATTCAGGCTGCCGGTCGGCGCGTAAATCCTCATCCCGGAAACAGCGCACGATTTGAAAATATTTTTCCATGCCGGCTACCATCAGAATTTGTTTAAACAGTTGGGGAGACTGAGGCAAGGCAAAAAACTTTCCCGGATTGACCCGGCTGGGAACCAGATAATCCCGGGCCCCCTCCGGGCTGGATTTGGTCAGCATCGGAGTTTCCACTTCCACAAAGCCCCTGCCGTCAAAGAAGTCCCGCATGGCCTTGGTGACTCTGTGCCGCAGCATCAGATTGCGCTGCATCTCCGGCCGCCTGAGATCCAGATACCGGTATTTCAGGCGCAAGGGTTCATCCACGTCAACTTCATCCTGAATATAAAAGGGCGGTGTTTTAGCCTGGTTCAAAATACGCAGTTCCTCGCCCAATACCTCAATTTCACCGGTAATCATCTGAGGATTGACCGTGTCAGCAGAGCGAAGCTTCACTTTGCCGCGAACAGCCAGCACGTATTCGTTGCGAACAGTTTCGGCCTTAGTAAAGGCCTCGGTATTATAATCAGGCGAAAAGACCACCTGAACCATTCCCGACCGGTCCCTCAAATCAATAAAAATCAAACCGCCATGATCCCGGCGTCTCGCCACCCAGCCGCAGATCGTAACCTCCCGGTCTGCGTCATTTTTGGCAAGTATGGCACACGAATGGGTCCGTTTCAAGCCTGCTAAAGTATCCATTATTTACCCATCTCCCTTTGAAGCTTCGATTCAATATCTTGTAATGCTACTAATTCTTGTTCGCCTGTTTGCATGAATTTAAGAGTAACCTTATCCTGGGCAAGCTCTTCTTCTCCTATTATGGCCACAAAACGGCTGGCAGAGCGGTTGGCCTGTTTTAGCTGGGTTTTCAGCCCCCGGTTCATGAACTCCGTGTCGCAACGCAGTCCGGCTTGGCGCAGATGCCGCAGCAGCGAAAAGGCAGCCGCCCGGGTTTCTGGTCCGGTAAACGCCACGAAAACATCCAGCCCTTCTTCCTGGGGCGGCAATAGCTGCTGTTTTTCCAGAGCCAGAAGCACCCTCTCAATACCAATGGCAAAACCGATGCCTGGCGTATGCTCTCCGCCGCATTCTTCAATGAGACCGTCATAGCGGCCGCCGCCGCAGACGGCGCTTTGAGCCCCGAGAGGCGGATACTGGATTTCAAAGGCTGTCTTAGTATAATAATCAAGCCCCCGCACCAGACGCGGATTATGTTGGAAGGAAATGCCGGCCTGAGCCAGCATTTCCTGCAACCCGGCAAAATGCTCTCGGCATTCGTCGCACAGACAATCGGAAATCGTCGGTGCATGCCGGGACAATGCTGTGCATCGCTCATTCTTGCAGTCCAGAATCCGCATGGGATTCCGTTCAAACCGTGACTGACAGTCCGAGCAAAAATCCGCCAGCGACTCACGCAAGGCTTCCTGCAGTCTGCTGCGATACAGAGGGCGACACTGAGGACAGCCAACAGAGTTGATATAAAGCTGCAGTTCATCCAGGCCAAGACCCCGAAAGAAATCCACTGCCAGCGCAATGATTTCGGCATCAATGCCTGGTCCTTCAGAACCAATGGCCTCAACACCGAACTGATGAAACTGGCGCAGCCGTCCTGCCTGGGGCTTGTCGTAACGGAACATGGGCCCGATATAATAAAGTTTCAGAGGCTGAGGCAGGGAATATAACTTATGCTCCAGATAAGACCGTACCACCGCCGCTGTATTTTCCGGCCGCAAGGTAATGCTGCGGCCGCCCCTGTCATTAAAGGTGTACATTTCTTTTTGGACAATATCGGTGGTATCACCGATGCCGCGCAAAAAAAGCTCGGTATGTTCAAACACCGGCGTTCTTATTTCCCGGTAGGCATGCAAATCGCAAACTCGGTGCACCGCGGCTTCAATCGACCGCCAGTAGGGGGTCGTGTCAGGCAAAACATCTTTTGTCCCGCGGGGAGCCATAATGGACATGAAAATTCCTCCTTATTCAACCATGGGTTCACTCATCCACAAGCGGAAACCTGCTTCCCGCTGACGGATATAGTGGGGCAGAGTGGCAATATATGTTTTTAAGTCTTTGGCGTGATACATATTCTCTACCCTCCAGTTCGGCGCCACGAATTTAGTGGTAGCTGCCGGCCCAATGCCAATAATGGTTTGGCGTTCTTCAATACTATATATATTATACAAACTTTCTAATTCCGGCTTAGTATAACCGACATTTTCCAAGTTGCCGGTCATATACTTCTGACGGTATAGATAGTAAGGAACCATTCCCATTCTTTCGGCGTATTGAGCCGCCCTGTATACCATAGCTTCCGTGTCCGCCGGGCCGGGCAACGGATAGCGCCCGGCCAGTTCCTTTAAGCGGGACCCTTTCTTGATTGCCAGGGCATGTACCGTGAAATTATCCGGGTCAAGCCGGGCAAGCTGCTCCAGTGTATCGGCCATATCCTGCTCTGTCTCGCCGGGCAAACCGGCGATCAGGTCCATATTAATAACAGGAAAGCCCATGCTTCTGAGCTTTCCGAATACATCTATTATATCTTGTACACTATGCATTCGTCCAATATGTTTTAAAGTTTTTTGTTGCATAGTTTGCGGATTGATGCTAACCCGGTTAACACTGTAATATTTCATGGCTTTCAGCTTATCATCATCCATAGTGTCAGGCCTGCCTGCCTCTACCGTAAATTCTCGCAGCGAGGGATTGGCAAAGCGATCCTGTATCATTGCCAGTAATTGAGAAAAATCGCCGGAGCCCAGACTAGTGGGAGTCCCGCCGCCAATATAAATGGTATCTGCCCTTACTCCGGCAGAATCAAGCAGGTCTCCGGCGGCGGCAATATCCCTGGCCAAGGCCGCAAGAAAAAGCTCTAAATCCGTTCTGTGCTGCGGCAAAACATAGGAAGGGAAAGAACAATACAAGCACCGGGTCGGGCAAAAAGGAATCCCGACATACACGCTGACTTTCTTTTTGAGTTCGCCGTGAGGCAGTAACAGTTGCCTATGGCGCAAGCCAATCTGAGCAAGGAGTTTCGCCTTATCCTGACGGATTGCATAGTCCTTTTGCAGTCGTTCAACAATCTCCGGCTCTAAAATTTCTTCTGCGTCCAACATACGTTGGACAATTTTTCCCGGCCTGACACCGGTTAAAATTCCCCAGGGAGTTTGACTACCCTTCATGGTCTCGTTTGGCCTGGCATTGTGAACAATAACCGTAGAATTTCACCTCATGATCCACGATGGTAAAACGATGCTTGCGAGATATACTGGCCTCCAGGCCCTCCAGCAAATCGTCGTCATATTCTTTCACCTGGCCGCAGTCTAAGCATATCAAATGGTGGTGATGGTGAGTAGCGCCGGATTCCGCGACTTCATAGCGGCTGCGGCCGTCACCGAAATCAATCTTTTGCAATAAATTCATTTCACTCAGCAATTCCAAGCTGCGGTATACGGTTGCCAGTCCTATGTCCGGCGATTGGTCCCGAACAATGCTGTACACGTCTTCAGCGCTTAAATGCCGGTTGGGATGATCCAAAAAAGCCTGAAGCACCATTTGGCGCTGGGGAGTCAGTTTATATTGGTTTTCCCGCAATTTTTGCCGTAATTCCTTCATTTTTGTACTCACGCTCATCACCTAACCTTCCTCATATTTCCATATATGCTTTAAAACGACCTTTACCAGCGCCATAAAAGGAACCGCCAGGATCATACCAACCCAGCCCAGCAGTTGCCCTCCCGCCAGCATGCCGATAATCACCATGACGGGATGCAGATCCACTGTACGCTGCATAATATTAGGGACAATAATATTATTTTCCAGCTGCTGGATAATCACATAGACCAAAATCACCTTGATCGCCAAAGCGGGAGAAATCAGAAAAGACAATATGACCGCCGGAATCGCGCCGATAATCGGACCGATTATCGGGATAAACTCGGTCAATGCCGCCAATAGCCCCAACACCAGAGGATAGTCCACATTCAGCAATGCCATGCCGCAAAATACAGCCGTCCCTATAATCAGGCTCAGCAGCACCTGAGCCCGGATGTAGCCGCTGACCGTCACACCCATTTCTTCGATGATTTGCGCCGTTTTAGAGCGGATACCAGGCGGAAAAGCCCTGACAATGCCGTTTTGCAGTTGCCGCCAGTCCCGTAAAAAATAAAACACCAAAACCGGCACTACCACCAGGTCAATAACGCCACCGGCAAAACTAATCGCCGAATTCACGATGCGCCGGGCCAACCCTGCCGAATACAGGACCGCATTAGACAGTCCCTGCTCCAGCATCGTACGCACATTGTCCGGCAAAATGATATCATGAGCCCGTTGTTCCAACACCAGTCCGATATTTTGCATTTTTGTCAACAAGGTCGGAACGTTACCGATAAACCGGTTGAATTCCTTGATAAGCGGCAAAAGAACAAGGGAAGCCACCACTGCGACGAGCGCAAATAGCAAGAGAAAAGCAATGAGAATAGCCATTTCCCGTGGCAAGGCTTTTGAGAACCGCCAAATCCGGACCCGATTGATTGCCTCAACCAACGGATGAAGGATAAACGATACTATCACCGCCAGAATCAACGGCAGAAAAACCGCTGTAACCTGACTGACGATATAGAGACCGGCTATTACTATGGCAATGCGTACCCAGCCTGATAGATGAAGCCGAGGCATGAAAGCCCCCCTTTGCAAGCCTGATCACCGAATGAATGGATTCATCTTTCGTTCCCAGCCGATAGTCGTCTGGGGGCCATGACCGGGATAAACCGTCATTTCGTCCGGCAGAACCATTAATTTATCTTGAATGCTCTGAACCAATTGATTGTAAGAGCCTCCCGGGAAATCCGTACGTCCGACAGACTCGGCAAACAGAGTATCACCGCTGAATACCGCATCTTTCGTCTTCAAAGATATCCCCCCCGGAGTGTGCCCCGGCGTATGCAATATTTGCAATTGGACTGTACCGCATTCGATGTTTTCCCCGTCCTGCAGCAGCCGGTTCGCGGGACTGCAGACAAAACCCGGTCCCATGAAAGCAGACAGATTAAGCTGCTTATTGATCAGCATGTCGGCATCCTCGGTATGGATCAGAACGGTCGCGCCGGTAGCCTGTTTGACTGCATCATTGGCAGCGATGTGGTCAGCATGACCGTGGGTGTTAATGATATGCTCCACCTGCAGTCCTTCCTGATTCACCGCCCCAATGATCGCCGCGGCATCGCCGCCCGGATCAATAATAACAGCTTTGCGAGTTTGTTCGCAATAAACAATATAGCAGTTTACGCCTAAATTGCCAACTTCTAATTGAATAATTTTCATTGCAAAACCTCTCCTCATTAAACTCTCTTCAGCCTCGAAGCAGGGACCGTTCAAAAAAGTCCAGATGCAAGATAAGAGCAACGCATGCGTTGCCGTACTAGTT
>NZ_AFGF01000262.1 GCF_000219125.1 Acetonema longum DSM 6540 | reverse complement strand
GGTCTCACCGGCGTCGATGTCGGTTCCCCTGACGGTTTCGTGGTTTTCCTGATGGTGGTTGTAATAGGCGCCGCCCCGGCTGCCTACGGTGGAGTCGCTCTGGTAGATGTCTTTATCGGCGGTGATACTAACGCCGTTGTCGCCTTGAATGTCGATGGCTTTTTCCGCGGCCAGGGCAGCTCCCTGGATGTTGACCTGGTTATGGCCGGTAAGGGTGATGGTTTCTCCGCTAAGCTGGCTTCCCTGATGGGTTTTCTGGTGTTCGGAGTAGCGGGAGTCCTGATAGGCGACAGCGACTCTCCGTTCCT
>NZ_AFGF01000261.1 GCF_000219125.1 Acetonema longum DSM 6540 | reverse complement strand
AAGCCGAGACACCCGGTGTTTCATGACTATTTTCTCCGCAGAATCAGAGAGGGAAAGACCAAGCCCCAGGCCCTGGTTTGTATCATGCGGCGAGCGGTCAGGATTATTTACGGGATGATGAAAACGAAGTCTGAGTATCGCCCTTATGAGAAGGATTAGGCAGCCTGTTTTGTTCTGTAACAACTCGTGATAAAATGGAAATAGCCAATAGCTTGTTTGCTCCTGTCTTTTTTTCCAGCAAGGAAGAAGGTTTATATAACTT
>NZ_AFGF01000260.1 GCF_000219125.1 Acetonema longum DSM 6540 | reverse complement strand
GGCCGTACAACGCAGTAAACGGAGGAGGCCAAAGGGAGCGTGGGAGTCGGATGATGGCGTAGTAGCGAAGATTGCGGGTAATGCCGCAGGAGAGAAGGCCATCACATCAAGAGGCCCTCTCTGAGGGAAACATTCTCTATACGCAGGGATAGGAGAAGAATGGGAACAAAACTGGAGAGGATAAGCGAACGGGTAGCCCAGAATCCCAAAATGGTATTCACGTCGCTCTATCATTGGATCGACGATGACCTGCTGAAGCAATGTCATCGAGAAATGAACGGGAGAAAAGCGACCGGCGTGGACAAAGTAACGAAAGATGAGTATGAAACCAAGTTGGAAGAGAATCTAAGCAACCTTGTAGCCAGACTCAAAAGGAAAAACTACCGACCCCAGCCATCGTTACGCGTCTATATTCCCAAGACAAACGGAAAAATGAGGCCACTGGGAATCGCGGCGTACGAAGACAAGCTCGTGCAAGACGCGCTTAGACGTGTGTTGTCGGCAGTTTTTGAAGGCAGGCTCCATGACAGTATGCACGGTTTTCGCCCAAACCGCAATTGCCACACCGCACTCCGAGCGTTGAACACCCGGATTGACCAAGGTAGGACGAACTACATCGTTGATGCTGATATCAAAGGGTATTTCAACAACATGGAGCACAGCACAATCCTGAAGCTCGTAAAGTTCAGACTGGCCGACCCAAACATCCTGTGGCTGATCCAGAAAACCCTGACGGCAGGAGTGCAGGAAGAAGGGAAATGGCGCGCGACGAGCAAGGGGGCAGAGCAAGGCAACCTGGCATCCCCAATCATCGCGAACATCTACATGCACTACGCTCTGGCGCTATGGTTTGATAGGATATTCAAGCCCACTTGCCGGGGAGAGTGCGGGCTGGTCATCTATGCCGATGATTTCGTGGCAACATTCCAGTATAAGGACGAAGCGGAGCGATTTCTCGAAACAGTGGGAAACCGATTCAAGGAGTTCGGGTTGGAATTGGAGCCAGAGAAAACGCGACTGATTGAGTTCGGCA
>NZ_AFGF01000259.1 GCF_000219125.1 Acetonema longum DSM 6540 | reverse complement strand
GTTGCGAGAAAACCATTCTTTACGATCCATCGCCCGAAGACTAAAGCGTCACCCCAGTACCATCTCACGAGAAATCAGTAAGCGTCAGTAGCGGCCGAGCAAGGTCGTTTGTAATAGAGGTTGGAAACCCCGCCCGGTAAGGCGTAGCCGCGCCACCGGTAGCCAGCTTTGGAGGTACCGTAGTAATAGGGTAACTTAAGCGTAAGCGGTTAGGTAGTAGGCCTGAAAGTGGTCGAGACCCGAAAATACCCAACGGAGCAGGACAATGGTATTGACGCCCCAGAAGTCTACACGCGTGAATGCGGATGGCTAGTGTTCGCGTGCTGCCCCGGGGTCTATGAGCCAGGCATGCTATACAAAGTACAAGCGGTAACTCGGGAGGCCCACGCATCTCTCCGGAACAGGAGTATGGCCGTACAACGCAGTAAACGGAGGAGGCCAAATGGAGCGTGGGAGTCGGATGACGGCGTAGTACCGATGATTGGGGGTAATGCCGCAGGAGAGAAGGCCATCACATCAAGAGGCCCTCTCTGAGGGAAACATTCTCTATACGTAGGGATAGGAGAAGAATGGGAACAAAACTGGAGAGGATAAGCGAACGGGTAGCCCAGAATCCCAAAATGGTATTCACGTCGCTCTATCATTGGATCGATGAAGAACTGCTGGAAGCAATGTCATCGAGAAATGAACGGGAGAAAAGCGACCGGCGTGGACAAAGTAACGAAAGATGAGTATGAAACCAAGTTGGAAGAGAACCTAAGCAACCTTGTAGCCCGACTCAAGAAGAAAAACTACCGACCCCAGCCATCGTTACGCGTCTATATTCCCAAGACAAACGGAAAAATGAGGCCACTGGGAATCGCGGCGTACGAAGACAAGCTCGTGCAAGACGCGCTCAGACGTGTCTTGTCGGCAGTTTTTGAAGGCAGGCTCCACGACAGTATGCACGGATTTCGCCCAAACCGCAATTGCCACACCGCGCTCCGGGCGTTGAACACCCGGAGCGAGAAAGGCAGGACGAAGTACATCGTTGATGCTGATATCAAAGGGTATTTCAACAACATGGAGCACAGCACAATTCTGAAGCTTGTAAAGTTTAGACTGGCCGACCCAAACATTCTGTGGCTGATCAAGAAAACCCTGACGGCAGGAGTGCAGGAAGAAGGGAAATGGCGCGCGACGAGCAAAGGGGCAGAGCAAAGGCAACCTGGCATCCCCAATCATCGCGAACATCTACATGCACTACGCTCTGGCGCTATGGTTTGACAGGATATTCAAGCCTACTTGTCGGGGAGAGTGCGGCCTGGTCATCTATGCCGATGATTTCGTGGCAACATTCCAGTATAAGGATGAAGCGGAGTAGAAGGCGGCAAGGGCAGGG